>VMDK01000027.1 GCA_008080835.1 Sphingobacteriia bacterium
GTCGCGGTGCTGAATGACCATCACATTGCCCGTTTCCGGAGTCCATGAACTCACCAGTACCGTGCCGGCCAATACCGACTTCACCGACGCGTTGTTGTAAGAGGCGATATCGATCGCAGGATGCCCGTGATTGTGGTTAAAAGTATCGGTCACCACTCCTTTCACCGGAGGAAAAAATGCATAGTCCGGCACCCGTCTTTGCTCCGTGGGCAAATGCATTTCCGAAGTTTCGGGATCCGGCTCGGGTGAAACCCCCTCATCTGGTACTGGTTCCAACTGATCTTGTATATCGGGCAACCTACCGAGATTCCCGGTATCGCCGGTCAGGATCCGCTCCAGGTCTGCCTCTTTTATCTCGTTATTGGCAATAATACTCTCCAAACTATCCATCCGTTCGATGATGGATTGCATCTGCCTTGCCTGTCGGACCGTATCATATCCGGGCAAAAGTGTCTTCAAAGGTGTACGTGGCACCAAAAGCACGAATAAAACGAGGAAAATGACGAATGCCGCCGACAAGATGAGTATCACATTCAGTGGTGTGAGCACCACGGACACCCGCTCTTTAAGCGTTTGATCCCCACGGATGATCAATCGATACCTGTTACGGATCTTCTGGGTGAATAATTCTTTTAGCTTCACTTTCTACCAAACTTTAACCTAGCGAGTTCAATTAATCGTGGTTAAAGAAATAATATTGCAAATTCAAAGTTATAACTAACGACGAAAGTACACGGTTTGAAGTCGCATTTCATGCAATTTAAAAAAGCGGGAATTTTCCTGCTCTCTCTGCTGATTGTCGTTAACACCTCTGCTCAATCAAATCAGGGCTGGTTCAAGCGCTCCTGGCACAACATGAATGCCAGGTTCAACGGCTATTACCATGCCGTTGAAAAGCTGAACGAAGCACAGAAGTCGTTGATGAACGGTCATCGCGACAACTTCAATGAGGTGGTCACTTTGTATCCATACGGAACCCTCGAGCAAGCCACCAGTGTTTCCGGGGAAATGGACGAAGTGTTCAAGAAGACCTCCAAGGTCATCAAGAAGCACAACAGGAGCAAGTGGGTCGACAACTGCTATTTCCTGATCGGACAGTCCTATTTCTTCAAGGGGGATCCGTATGCTGCCATAGAGACCTTTCAATACGTTGCCAATCAATATCCGAATGGCGGCCTTAAATATGACTCCAAGATCTGGATACTCAAGTCGTACTTACGCCAGGATAAGATCAACGATGCCGAAGCGATACTCGGACTACTGAAGCAGGACAAAGACATCCCTTCCCGTCTCAACCAGGAGATCAGCACCATCTCCGCTGAGATCTATATCCGTCAGCGGAAATATCCGCAGGCGATCGAGAAACTGGAAAGCGCCCTCAAAACAACGAAGGACAAGGACCAGAAATATCGTTTCCATTTTGCCCTTAGTCAGATGTACTTGCTCACCGGCGACCGCGACAAAGCCAAGGAACATTTCGTCCGGACCATCAAGTACAACCCTCCTTACGAATTCGCTTTCCAATCAAACCTGGGCTTGATCCAAACGATTGGATATGAAGAAGGTGGTTCCTTGAAGACTCCGCGCAAATACCTGCGCAAGATGTTGAAGGACGACAAGAACATCGACTATTTCGATCAGATCTACTACGAATTGGCGAAACTGGAACTCATGGAGAACGATAGTGAAGGCGCGATCGATTACTTCAAGAAATCCGCACAGGCTAGTGTGAAGAACGAAGATCAAAAGGCTTCGAGTTACCTTCAGATAGCGACCATGTATTTCGAGGATCGGAAATTCGATCTAAGTCAGGCCTACTTCGACAGTACCGTGATGTTCATCAGCGAGAAACATCCGGAATACGAAAAGATCAAAGCGCAGCACAGTATCCTCACCGACCTGATCGACAATCTGGTTACGGTCTATGAGCAGGACAGTCTCCTGGCTTTTGCCGAACTGCCAAAAGATGATCAGATGGCACGTATTCGCCGGCAAATGCAACGCGAGAAGGAGGCCAAAGAGAAGCAAGAAGATTTCATCGACAACAGCGATCCATTCAATAATCCGGTGAAGCAGCAAAACAACCAGACCGTTGCAGGTGAATGGTATTTCTACAATGCCTCAGCTGTAGCTCGTGGTGGTAATGAGTTCTTGAGAAAATGGGGTTCCAGACCACATACGGATTTCTGGCGCATGCAGAGCAAACTGGACGCGTTGGCAGCCAGTGCCCAATCACAGGACTCCGGAGGAGACGATGACGACGATGATGAGGCAGAAGACAAAGACGCGCTGACTTATGACGCAGCGAACGACGAAGAGAAAAAGAAATTCCTGGAGGATGTCGAGAAGGAAATGCAGAAGTACTTCGAAGATGTACCGATCAGTAAAGAAGCCAAGGCGGTCTCATTGAGTAAGATCGAGAAAGCCCTGTTTGAGGTGGGAAAGATCTACCAATACAGCTTGAAAGAATACCAACTGGCAGTCGATAATTATCTTGTACATCAGGGCCGATTCCCAGGTTCGGAATTCGAACCGGAGATCTATTTCAATCTGTATAAGTGCTATGGCCAATTGGGCGACAGTACTGCAGCCGGTAGATATGCTCGCCTGCTCAACGAGAAATACCGCGACAGCAAGTTCAATGCTGTGGTCAATAACAGAAATGTGGTAGAAGATGCCGGTGAGGAAAAGGAAGTGATCGAGATGTATTCGAAGGCATATGATGCGTACAAGGCTGACCGTTTCAACGAGGTCATTCGCATCAAGAACGAAGCTACCAAGTCTTATCCGGGCAACTCGCTTCAAGCCAAATTCGACTACCTGTACGCATTGGCTATTGGCCATACTAAAGGACTGGACGAATACCTGCCTCTTCTCAAACAGATCGTAGAGGTGTATCCCGGAACGAGCATCGCGCAAGTGGCTCAGGATAATATCGACTTCTTCGAAAAGAAAAGTGCCGGAATTTTAGACGAACCGGCAGGTTCATCGGAGTTTGAATACAATGCCGACGACATTCACTTTTTCGTATGCATCTTCGATGGTGGAGAGTTGAATAAAGTCCTCATCGCTTTCAGTGATTACAATAAAGAGAACCATCGCTTGAAGAATCTGCGTGTGAACGACTACACCTCAGGAGGTAAATACATCATCGCCGTGCAGCAATTCCAAAACCGCGATGAAGTAGAGAAATACTACGCCGAATTCCTCAGGAACGGAAAGTTCTATCAAGATCTGGGTATCCTAGCTCACGAGAATTTCATGATCTCTGCGAACAATTTCAAGATCTTCCTTCAAGATCCGGAATCAGATGCGTACAGTTATTTCTTTGTGAAGAATTATATTGAGCACTGATCCTCCACATGACAACGAAGAAATCCGACAAAAAGAAACGCTCACCTTTTATCACCAGATGGATCAAACGATTATGGATCGTTTTTGGTGCAGGTATTTTGCTCTTCGTACTTTTCATGTTCGCCCTGAGCTGGGGATGGTTCGGGTACATGCCTGACATCAAGGCACTGGAAGACCCAAGAACCAATCTTGCTACCGAGATCTATAGCTCCGATGGAGAAATTTTGGGCAAACTCTTTTATCTCGAAGATCGCACCAATATTGAGTACTCCGATATCCCTGAGCATTTGGTCAACGCACTTATTGCCACAGAAGATGCCAGGTTCTACAAACACAGCGGGATCGACCCCAAGAGTATACTACGAGCGGTAACGCTTCTTGGGAAACGCGGAGGAGGAAGTACCATCACTCAACAGCTAGCTAAGAACTTATTCCACCCGGAGCGAAGGAACAAGATCGAGCGGGTGGTACAGAAGCTTAAGGAATGGATCATTGCGGTTCAACTGGAGAAGAGGTATACCAAGGACGAGATCGTGATGATGTATTTCAACACGGCAAGCTGGGGATACAGCACCGGGATCAAATCGGCGGCCAAGACCTTCTTCAATAAGACCACCAGCGAACTGAACGTCGAAGAAAGCGCAGTGTTGGTTGGGATGTTGAAAGCACCGACCACCTACAATCCAAAAAGAAATCCGGAAAAGTCGAAAGGCCGAAGAGACGTGGTACTTGGGCAAATGAATAAGTACGAATACCTGAGTGATACGCAGTTAGATAGTCTGCAAGCGATCGAGATCGAGCTGGACTATAATCTGAGTTCACACGACCGTGGGATGGCTACTTACTTCCGTGAACACGTGCATCAGTTCATGAAGAATTGGTGTAAGGAAAATGGCTTTAACGTCTATAACGATGGTTTGAAAGTATATACGACCATCGACAGCAGGATGCAGCAATATGCAGAAGAAGCTGTGAATGAGCATATGGTCGAACTGCAGGATCAATTCTTCAGAGAGACGAAGAGGCTTCGCGCAAACCCATGGAGAGATGAAGAACATGCTTGGAAAGAGGATAAGGATTACATTCCCAAACACCTGAAACGGACTCCTCAATATCTCGCCTTGAAGAAGCAAGGAAAGAGCCACAAGCAGATCATGGTGGAGATGGAGAAACCGGTTCAGTTGAGCATTTTCAGCTGGGACGGCGAGATCGACACGACCATGTCGGTGATCGACTCACTCAAATACTACAAGCAGATCCTGCACAGCGGATTCATGGCGATGAACCCACATACCGGTCACATCAAGGCCTGGGTGGGTGGCATCGACTTCAAGCATTTTCAGTATGATCACGTGAATAAACGCGCTACCAGACAGGTTGGATCAACCTTCAAACCGATCGTGTATGCCCGTGCTCTGGAAGATCGTGTAGTACAACCTTGCGAGTATATCCCGACCACTTCTGTGACGTTCGAACTGGACGACGGCGACACCTGGACTCCTCGAAACTCTGACGACCCTGATGAGTCTGAACTGCGCGTGTACGAATGCCTGAAGAAGTCCCTGAACACAGGAACCGCTCGGGTTATGAAACGCATGGAGCCACAGTCTCCGCTCAAAGTGAAGGACTTCAGCGACAAGTTGGGGATCGATACGCGAAAGTTCGTCCCGTATCCGTCTATCTGTCTGGGAACGATGGACCTTTCGGTATATGAAATGGTCGGCGCATACGGAGCCTTTGCCAATCAAGGCACCTGGACCGAACCGGTGTACATTACACGCATTGAAGACAAGCATGGAAACATCCTTCAGGAGTTCATTCCGAATACCACGGAAGCCATGAGCAAGCAAACGGCTTATACCATGGTTCAGATGCTTCAAAAGGTAACTGAAGGTGGCGGTACAGCTGCAAGACTGCGCTTCCGCTATAATATCCGGACTCCGGTCGGAGGAAAGACCGGAACCACCCAGAACAACTCAGATGGTTGGTTCATTGGAGTCACCCCGGATCTGGTTGGAGGATGCTGGGTCGGTTGTGAAGACCGACAGGTCCATTTCCGCAACACGGCATACGGACAAGGAGCCAACATGGCGCTCCCCATCTTCGGGATCTTCCTCAATGATGTCTACGCCGATCGTTCGATAAAGATCTCCCAGGAAGCATTCGAAAAACCGGAAGGAGAATTCGAGATCACCATGGATTGCGAAGCGTTCGATGAACAACATCAGGACGATCAGGATGTGGTGGATCCACCTCCGGGCATCGGACGGTAATGATACATTTGATTTTCTGAACCACGGAGCTTGCCCACCTCCGGCAAGGCACAGAGGTCGGGGCACCTATGCCCTTTCTCCTTTTACCTAACCCCTCTAGTTGTCGTACCAGAATCCGCGACGGGTGAGTTTCAGATCCTGCAACGTAGCTGATTTGACACGGATCACGAAGTCGAAGCGGCGATAAGTACCCGTTGGGATCCAGCCAAAACTGAACTCCCAGCAGTGCAGATCGCGGAAGAAATCGATCTTGGTCAGGGTGCTTTCCTTGCGCTGGAAATTATATCCCGAACTGAATCCGATCTTCCAGTTCTCGGTGAGTTTGACATCACCGTTAAAGGTGACCGTTTGTTCCTTTCGTGCTTCTTCGTCAAATGAGCGACTGAAGTTGAAACTGTAGCTCAAATTCAGACTCCATGGGATGTTGAAATCCACGAAATACTGACTGTACGCGTTGATCACCTCCAGCTCCTCTTCAGAAGCATTGGGTGAGGTCTTGGGTTTCAATGCCTGAGGATTCAGGTTCGTGCTCAGCGACAGTCGAGAGGATGTCATCCTCACGAGCTTGCCATTATTGATCGAGAAATCGTTGATGCGCACATTGCGACTGCGCGTTGAGTCATACGTAAAGTCGTATGGGTCAAATCCGGCGCTGAAGGTGAACCGTAGCATTTTGAAGAGTGTGGTGTTACCGCTCATGCTGATGTTGCGCAGGTTGAGTGAATCGGCCAGGAAGTTGTATCCGGAACTTACATTCAAAGACTCGATGATCTTGACCTTCTTCAAGCCACCATTGGACGTGTCCTTTTCACTTCGGACCTTGATCTCCAGGTTGTTTCCGATCGACATATTCAAGGCTCCGTTGGCTCCACCCGATGGTGCACCCAGGATACCACCTTCGAAGATGGAGTACCATTGCGTGTTGCCCGCGGTGTCAGATTGTACTTCGCGATATCCGAAGCGCTCCTGCTCATTATACTGCGGAGCCCAGGAACCACTCAGTGTCGGTCGCATCACGTGCCGGATGGCGTAAAGCTTACCCTTCCTGAATTGCTTGAATCCATAAATGGTCGTGTTCATACTGATGCTCGCCGAGTAGGTCGAAGCACGCTGGAACCCTCGCACATCACGGGTGATTAGCGTATCATTCTCCCAGCTCTTTTCGATGGTTTTAAAATACCAGTGATCGGCGAAGTTGACCGATGGGGAGATGTTGAAATATTTGAACGCCTTGAATGATGTGGAGAATGGCATGCTGTGCTTCACTCCAAACCGAATATTTTCCTGCACGTCCGGATGAAAGCGCATGACGCCATTGTTGCGCTCAATGATGGAATCCTGATTGATCTGCAGGCTGTTCTGCAACTGCGACTGGTAGCTGATACCGAAATTCCGCAATGCCTTTTTCTTGCTCCTTGGACCGGAGAGATTGGCAAACGGTTGGATCCTGACCAGGTTCACGTTCATATCAGGTAAACGCATGTTGAGCTCACCCGTTCCCAGGTTCTGGTCGATCCTTCCACTCGTGCTAAAGTTCAACTTCCGATTCAGAAATGAGCGCGAGTAGTTCACACTACTGTTGGCATTGGTCGCGAGGATGTCGTTCACCTCTTGAGAGTTGTTCCGCAATTGGTTTCGCGAAACAAAGTTCACGTTTGCGCTGAAGTTGGTACCGGGTTTTGACTTCCCGTCCTTGGTATAGTTCCAACGAACGGCATAATCGTTACTCACGGTATAGTCCGGGGCTTCCTTTTCTCCAAAGAAGTTCTTGTTGAAATCAAAGGCCACCTGACCGCTGTACTTGTATCTGCGGCGGTATCTCGACACCAGGTGAAATCCATAACTTCCCCTGAAGTAGATATCTCCCGTAAGTTTGAGATCGAAGTAGTCATTCACCGGGAAATAATAGCCCCAGTTATTCAGGTAAAAACCGCGGTCCACTGTCTCTCCATAGCTTCCGATCACCACACCTTTGGACCTGGCTTTGTTTATCGGGAAGAATGCAAAAGGCACGAACAATGGTGTATTCACTCCTTCTATGACCAAGTTGGCCGGACCACTGACTACTTGACTTCTGTCGACCACTTTGAACTTATCCGCTTCGATCCAGAAATGTGGTTCGGGAGCTTTACAAGTAGTGAAGGTTGCACCTTTCAAGTAGGTATTCCCGGTCGAATCACGCAGGATCTTCTTACCGCGCAAAACGCCATCGGATTCCGTTGTGAGCACACCGCTGCTGATCCCTTTCTTCGTCTTAAAATTATACCACATCTCCTCAGCGTGATAGACCTTTCCTTCCGAAGTGAAGATCGGTTCACCCTGAACGATCCCGGCGCTGTCTTTGACCCCTACCGCATGAAGATCATTGGTCGCGAAGTCGACTTCAATGAAATCGGCCTCCAACTTCATGTCGCCATACACGACTACAGCTTTGCCGTATAAATAGACTTTCTTACCCGGCACATTCAATCGCACCGAATCGCGTGATTTGTAATCTACCACGGTTTCAAGCCCTCCTTTAGCCGGTTTGATCGAGAGCGAAAAACTGTCTTCTCCGATCCTCGAGGAATCAGCGATAACCATAGCGGAATCGGGGATAACCAAGGCAGAATCCACCTGTGCTTGTACGTTTCTACATACAAATAGTGCAATGAATGTGAAGACTATGGTGCTGAGATGCGTTCGCACTTGGTTTTAACCAATATCTTTGTGGTACGTAGTTGAGAACGCGGTCAAAGCTAACTAATTATGCCTTGACAGAAGTAATGAAGCTCGACAAACAATCGTTCTATCTTTACCAACCTACACGCAATGAAACGGCTTGTGACTTCCATATTCCTGATCTCGGCATTCGTGCTCGTCGCGTCCCATCCGTTGAATATGCAAAAAACCGAGCTGAAGACAGTGGTGATCGACGCGGGACATGGCGGCAAGGATCCGGGTTGCATAGGCGCGGCAAAAAGGTCGTTTGAAAAAGATGTGGCATTGGACATCGCGTTGCGCTTAGGTAAGCTCATCAAACAAAAGATGCCAGAGTTGAATGTCATCTATACCCGCAAATCCGACGTGTTCGTCCCACTTTGGAAACGGGCCAGTATCGCCAACAAGAACCGGGCTGACCTGTTCATCTCCATTCACTGCAATGCCAACGAAAGTGGCACCTTACACGGGACTGAAAGCTACGTCATGGGAATTCACAAATCGGAACAGAATCTGAATGTGAGTAAAAGAGAGAATGCTTCCATCCTTTTGGAAGAGGATTACAAGAACAACGAAAACTATAATGGTTTCGATCCGGAGTCAGACGAAGCACATATCATCTTCTCGCTATACCAGAATGCGTATCGCGAGCAAAGCTTAGAGTTAGCCGGGAAGTTCCAGGATGTGATCGAAACGAAGAAGATCCGACGGAATCTGGGTGTAAAAGAGGCCGGATTCCTGGTCTTGTGGCGCACTGCGATGCCGAGTATTCTTGTTGAAACTGGCTTTCTGACCAATGCACAGGAGCAGGAATTCCTCCTCTCCGAGAAAGGAAAATCGAACTTATCGGAGTCCATTTTCATGGCTTTGAGGTCTTACAAGAACGAACTGGAGGCCAACTAGGTGGTGAACTAACCTTCTTTTAACAGCTTGTGTAAACTTAGGAAACACAAGGCAATGCAGAAATACTATTTTTGAAGAGCTGAACGAAGCATGAAAATTTCGAACGAAACGAAAGTCGGGGTCCTCGCGGCCGTCTCAATTACCATCCTGATCCTGGGATATAATTTCATGAAAGGAGAAGACCTCTTTTCAAACAGCAACACGTATTATGCTGTATACCAAAAAGTGGATGGACTGTTTCGATCGAACCCAGTGGTGGTAAATGGTTATACGGTAGGCCATGTGAGCAGCGTAGACATGGATGTCTCCAATCTCGACCTGATCGTAGGTATTAGCGTGCCATCCGACATCAAGATCCCGAACAACTCCGTTTTCAAGATCACCAACAACGACCTGGTGGGTAGTAAAGCCATAGAGATCATGATGGGAGATGACTCGACCGGCTATGCTCAATCCGGTGACACGCTGAGCAGCCGCAAAGATGCAGGTATCGAACAAGCCATCACCAGTGTGCTCACTCCCCTTTCGGAAAAAGTGAATAACGTCCTGAGCAATATCGACACAGCCATCTCGGATGTGAGTTTGCAAACGACACTCAACGATCTGAGTGCAACCTTAACTGCATTCCAGCTCACCACTGTTCGATTGAACGCGATCCTCGAAGGAAATACCGAGAAGATCGGTTTGATCATCGACAACGTGAATAAGATGAGCGCTGATCTCAAAGAAAGCACCCCAAAGGTCAAAGACATCATCGCCAATCTCGACCAAACGTCCAAAGACCTGAAAGCGTTAGATCTGAAAGGGATCACCAAGGATCTTGCAGCTACCATTCAGGAGCTGAAGAGCACCCTAGAGAAGCTTCAAAGTGACGATGGCACGATCGGCAAATTGGCATCTAGTGATGAACTCTATCAGGAGTTGATGTCCACGCTTCATTCAGTTGACAGTCTGGCCAATGATGTCATCAAATACCCAAGAAGGTATACGGGCATTACAGATGGACAGCGCAAAAAAGGTGACAAGCAAAAAGAGGTGAACGAAGGAATCAAACTCCCTACCGAGACCAAATAGTCACAGGATCAATTCAGGCCCTGCAACTCGCTCAATAATTCCGGACCACGATAGATGAATCCAGTGTAGATCTGCACAAGGTCCGCACCGGCGTCGATCTTTTTTTGCGCATCGGCTCCGCTCATGATGCCTCCCACTCCTATGACAAGCATGTCAGGAGCGATCTCTTTGATCCGTGATATCATCGCAGTGCTACGCTCAATGAGTGGTGCGCCGCTCAGACCTCCGTTTCCGATAGCATCCAAGTGAGAATTGCTTGTCTTCAGACCTTCTCGTTCAATCGTAGTGTTGGACACAATGATACCGGTCAGGCCATTCTCGGCACAAAGCCCGGTGATCTGCTCGAGTAGCGCATCATTCATATCCGGTGCGATCTTTAATAGGATCGGTTTTGGCGCAGTGTTCAGCGTTTCACAAAGCTCCGTTTCGGCAGCTCGCAAGGTTTTGAACAGTTTTTCGAGTGGTTCTTTTTCCTGAAGCTCTCTCAGGTTAGGAGTGTTTGGTGAGCTTACGTTCACAACGAAGTAGTCAACATAGGGAAACAATGCCCGATAACAATAGTCGTAATCGCTGGCGGCATCTTCATTGGGAGTCACTTTGTTCTTCCCGATGTTCCCTCCGATGATCAGGTCCCGGCCATTCTTCGCGCGATAGGCTTTGAGTCGTTCAGCGATCAGATCGGCCCCGTCATTGTTAAAGCCCATTCTATTGATCAGTGCATGGTCGGCAGGTAAGCGGAACAACCGAGGCTTTGGATTCCCATCCTGGGGTTTAGGAGTCACCGTTCCGATCTCTACAAAGCCAAAACCCAGGTCTCTCAGTTCCTTCAGATAGGTCGCATTTTTATCAAATCCGGCGGCCATACCAAAGCGAGATGGAAATTCCAAACCCATGCAGGAGTAAGTTCCTGAGGTTCGTTTGTTGTATACGACCCTTCGCAACAAGGGTAGCTTATTCAAGGTTTTGAGCGTCTTCATGGTAAACCCATGCGCGCGTTCCGCAGGTAACAAAAAAAGAAGTCGCTTGATCAGTTCGTACATTCTAGCTGCGAATATATCCTTCGTCCTGTTTCTTCAGAGTCTATTTCTATTTTTGTGCCCCAAAGAAACGAGGCATGAACAATTGGTTAAACGTAGCAGACGATCACGATTTTTCAGAACACAACCTACCTTTCGGTGTATTCCGGAGCGGAGGTGAATCACATATAGGAGTGGCGATTGGAGATCATATAATCGATCTCAATATCTATGCATCAGATGGCAATCTCAGTGAAACGAGTTTTGATGCTTCCACTTTGGGCGAAGGAACACTCAATGCATTCATGGATTGCGGCAGACCTGCACACAAAGAACTACGAATAAAACTGCAATCCGATCTGGGGAATGAGAATTCTTCCCTGGCCTCCGGTCGGGATAAGTACCTTGTGGATCGCATAGGTGCGGAAATGGTCATGCCTATCGAGATCGGTGACTACACCGACTTCTACTCCAGTATCGAACACGCAACCAACGTTGGAAAAATGTTCCGCCCCGACAATCCGCTACTGCCGAACTGGAAACACATTCCGGTCGGATATCATGGACGTGCCTCATCGATCGTGATGAGTGGTACGCCTATTCGTCGTCCTAAAGGTCAACTCATGCCACCAGATGCAGATGCCCCGGTGTTCGGACCTAGCAAGCGCATGGATTTTGAATTGGAGATGGCGTTCGTGACCTGTAAGGGAAATGCACTAGGAGATACGATCAGCACTGCTGACGCCGAGGATCACATTTTTGGGATGATGGTTTTCAACGACTGGAGCGCGAGAGATATCCAGAAGTGGGAGTATGTACCACTCGGACCATTCCTTGGAAAGAACTTCGGCTCGACCATTTCACCTTGGATAGTGACCATGGACGCACTGGATCCATTTCGAGTGACCGGTCCAAAGCAAGACCCAAAGCCTCTCGAGTATCTGCATTGCGAGAAAGATCATTCATTCGATATAAAGCTTCAGGTTTCCCTGCAGCCGAAAGATTCTGAATCAACCATCATTTGTCGCTCTAACTACAAGTATATGTACTGGAATCTGGCTCAACAGCTAGCTCATCATACGGTGAATGGCTGTAACGTGCGTACAGGAGATGTGATGGCCAGTGGTACCATCAGCGGACCACAGAAAGGGAGTTTCGGATCCATGCTGGAAATAAGCTGGAGCGGGAAAGAACCGATCACATTGAAAGATGGCAGCACACGTACTTTTATCGAGGACAATGACACCATTCACATGAACGCATGGTGCCAAAAGGATGGGAAACGTGTTGGATTCGGAACCTGTAGCGGAGAGATCCTGCCTTCTAATTGATCAGTGGTAGTATTTAGCCACCAGAGGCATCTGTCTTCCGATTCCAAATGCTCTATGTGAAATGCGGAGGATCGGGCTCCCCTGGAATCGCTTGTATTCGTTCCGGTCGACCATTTTAACCACTTTGCGAACCACTTCTTCTTCGAATCCGAGATCGACGATCTCCTTCCAGCCTTTCTGCTCTTCTATATAGTGCATGAGAATAGCATCGAGATATGAATATTCGGGAAGTGAATCGCTGTCCTTTTGATCAGGTCTTAGCTCCGCAGAAGGTTCCTTCTTGAGGATGGCTTCCGGGATCACTTCTCCATTTCTGTTCATGTATCTGGCTATCGCATAGACCTGCGTTTTGTATAGATCCCCGATCGGTGAGAATCCACCACACATATCGCCGTAGAGGGTCGAGTAGCCAACTGCTGTTTCGCTCTTGTTACTCGTATTGACCAGGAGAACTCCCAATTTGTTACTTATGGCCATCAACAGCAACCCACGTCCCCTTGCCTGAATATTCTCCTCGGTCACATCATCGGGCATTCCGTGGAACATCTCTTCGAGCGCTGAATCGGCTGAATCCACCAAGCCATTGATGGGTACAATATGATACGGACTACCCAAATTCTCTGCGAGTTGAACTGCATCTTTCACGGAACCTTCCGAAGAGAATTTAGAAGGGAGCATCACAGCAGTCACATTCTCGGCACCAAGGGCAACCGCACACAGGGCATGCACCAAGGCGGAATCGATCCCTCCTGAGCTTCCGATGAGCGCCTTTTTGAATCCCATTTTCCCGAAATAGTCGCGAATTCCCATCACGATAGCATCGTGGATCAGGTTCTCATCCTCATCGCGAAAATTGTGACTGTGCGACAACAGCTCTTCGTGTTTGTCGACATCTACTATCTCAAAGTCCTCTTCGAAGTACTCCAGTTCCTCGGCAATGACTCCAGTATTGGTGATAAACATGGAGCCTCCATCAAACAGGACATCCGTATGAGCTCCAACCTGGTTAACGTAGATCAATGGCAGATCATACTTCTGTGCATTTCGTACCATTCGACCTTGTCTGTCCTCCACATGATTGTAGCTGAATGGAGAACCGGAAAGGTTGACCATGAGGTCAGGCTTTTGTTTCATCAGCTCATCCATCGGAGTGGTCGGATACATCTGTGGTGAATCCAGATTCCAGAGATCCTCACAGATCGTAACCGCGATGCGCTTTCCCTTGAACTCGAGGATTTCGACGGAACGAGCCGGTTCGAAATACCGATACTCGTCAAAAATATCATAAGTAGGAAGCAGGGACTTGTTGAACTGTGCCTTGATTTCCCCATCGTGCAGGAATAACGCGGCATTGTACAGCCCCTTGCCGTCGCTGAGTCCGGACTTTACCGGTGACCCGATCAAAACTCCTATACCTTGCGATGCCTTTGCTACTTCCTTCACTGCTTCTTCACAGCGCTCGATGAAGCTCTCGTAGTTGAGCATGTCTTTGGGAATATATCCGCAGATGGACAGTTCACTGAATACGATCAGATCCGCACCCAGGGATCTCGCTCTTCCAATGCGATCGATACATTTCGCTGCGTTGCCTGTCAGGTCACCAATGGTGACGTTCATTTGAGCGAGAGCTATTTGCATAGGAACCGTATCAGAAGAATACGCCGGTAGTGATGCTTGCGTAATTCAGCCTTGCGTTCGAAACATCGTCTCTGACGAGGAAGTTCGTAAAGCCATTGTCGATGCGTAATCCAACATGTAGTTGCGCATCACCTGCAAGTTGATAGTTGAAACCACCACCGATGATGAGCGGTAACCGCATTGGGAATACCTTATCGTCGAAATTGGCAAAATGGTATTCATCAGCGGCTTTGTGGTTAACACGGATGTCATCTGTGTTTTCCGGATAGCCATCAATGAGTGGACCTCCTACATCGGCACGAGCTCCAAGCAAAATACTCGGGGCCAATCCGAATTGAGCCCAGTATGACATATAACCGACTTGCTTCGTATGGAATTTGATCGAGATCGGTATCTGTAAATACTGAAACCGATAATCGTAAGTCACATTGTCATATCCTTTCCCCAAATAGATCAGCGAATCAAGATGTTCGATACCACCAGCGAGATGCGTAATAAGGATCTCTGCATTCACGGAGTAGTTATCCGAAAAGAAAAAGTCACCCATTACACCATAACTATACCCGAATCCCGTTCCATTTTGAGCAATGTTACTTGATTGTGGAGAGATCCAGCTGATATTACCGCTGAATTTCATCCCAAATTTGAAGCGATCTTCCTGAGCTTGGGATGTTAAGGAAAACACAACCAGTAGCACTGTGCTTAAAAAGAACCGGTATAGCTTGGTGAACTTCATAATTTTGCGACCGTTGATTTGAACAAAAATGCATAAAAAAACGCATAAAACACGGCTGACAGTCCTCATTTGCTGCCTGCTAGTAGCTACAATTTCCTTGCAGTCATGTAAGGACAGCAACAGACACGTCAAAGACTTGAGCGGTCATCAGATCGAACTGGACATCAAACGTACGGAAGGCTCCGTCTTTGCGCTTAAGAACATTCCTGACGTTATGGAGTGGGCGCAGCACGACACTGTATTTTCGCTGGTGTACATGAATGGGATCATGCAGGATATCACCGGAGGATATATGCGCACCAAGGAACAGAATGCCGAGGCATTGCTCCAATTCGTGCAAAATGGGGACATGCGTCATTTGTACCGAACGGTCGACAGCACATTTCACGATTTTGACGATATCGAAGATCGATTGAATAACGCCTTCAGCTATTTCAACTATCACTTCGATGACAGTAATATCCCCAAGATCTACACGTTCGTTAGTCCGTTCTATTACAATACGGTCACATTTGGGAACAATCTGGGAATTGGACTGGATATGTACCTCGGCCCCACATTTGATCCATATTATACTCCGGGACTGAATTTTCCGCAGTACAAGATCAACAAGTTCCGAAAGAGCTCGATCGTGGCAGATGCGGTAAAATCCTGGTTGATGTCGGTTTTCCCGAAAAATGACGAGGATCGACGACTGATCAGCGAAATGCTATATGAAGGAAAGATCCTGTATGCCATGGACGCTTTGCTGCCTCATGAAGCTGATTCCATCAAGATCGGGTACGAGAAAGGACAGATCGAATGGTGTGGCGAAAATGAGCTACAAGTTTGGGATCACCTGATCGCGGAGGAATTATTGTATTCCCGGGATCAGCTGAAATATCGAGGAGTGCTCGGTGATGGGCCCTTCTCCAAAGGAGTTAATGTGCCTCAGGAAAGTAGTCCACGGATGGCGGTATGGACCGGTTGGCAGATCGTTCGGAGATATATGGAACTCCACCCAGAGCTCACTCTTCGCGATCTCATGCGGGATACGGATTACGATAAGATCCTCCGAAAGAGCGCCTACAAACCCGGTTGATCACCTGTGGTCAGATAGGGCAAGAGCTTCGCGATAGCATCCGGCTTCCACGAATAGAGTTCATGAAGCTCTGTTACTGCTGAGAATACACCGTGCACATTTCGATACTTCACTAACGAACCCGCCATTTGGTAGGAAATATAGGGATGTCGTTGAAGTTCTTCCCGTGTGGCCTCATTGATGTTGATCATTTGCACCTCGCTCTTAAGTTCGAATTTTTCAAGGACGCTTTCCACCACCGCGGAATCGAGCCCATATACTTCTGAAAGCTGGTCCAGGGAGGCAAACCCTCCCAGCGCATTTCGAAATTTCAATATTCGGCCTGCGAGCACCTCTCCGATCCCACGGACCATTGTCAAATCAGACAACTCGGCTTGGTTAAGGTCTGTATTGGGCACTTTAACCAGAGGAAGTTCCCGACGTATGGGAGCATGACGAAATCGGAGATGAGGTCTCAAGGCTTGGTACATTCCTGTATCGTCCGCACACAGCCGTTGAAAATATGACTCGTTCTCGATATAACCGTCGTCGCGCTTGAATTGCAGGATCCTATCGATCCATATCTCGGGGAAATGGAGTCCGTACATCTTCCTCGCGCTCAGGTAATTGGGATCAAAGTGCTCTGGGATCTGCGGAGCGCTCCGCGCCTCGATGCGCTGCTCGAATTTCTTCACCCGGATGACTCCGGTGGAATCGGCCGCCGGCGTAAATCGCCCTTGCCGCGAAGGCAATTTATCCATGTACACAGATACGTCGTAAAACGTGCGCTTCTCAGGTAAAGAGCGGACCACTATCAGAGTGATCAGTCCCAGGAATAAAATGAAGTACCCTCGTTGTTCAGAAGGTGAAAGTTGGAATGGCTTCATAACACGATCTCATTGGATCATGCTTCAAGCCTTCAGGTGTGCGTTCGAAGTTCGGGATCAGAGCTCAGCTTCTACCCCGTCGAATGCTTTTTTATACTCTCCGCTTTGTAATTTCTGTTGAACGTCGCGGAATGCAGTGATCGTTTCATTCACATCCTCCATGGTATGAACCGCAGTAGGAATGAGACGAAGCATGATCACGCCTTTTGGCACGACCGGGTACACTACGATAGAACAGAAAATGCTGAAGTTCTCACGAAGGTCCTTCGTCAGGTTCATCGCTTCTTCAACCGTTCCGTTCAGGATCACCGGAGTTACACAAGATGCGGTAGTTCCGATATTGAATCCGGCATCTTTCAAACCTGACTGAAGTGCATTCACCACTTTCCAAAGGTTTCCTTTCAATTCCGGACGAGTTTGGAGCAATTCCAATCGCTTGAGCGCACCGATCACCAATGGCATAGGAAGCGACTTCGCGAAGATCTGAGAGCGCATGTTGTAGCGCAGATAATCAATGATATTCTTGTCACCTGAAACGAAGGCACCAATGCTGGCCATGGATTTTGCGAAGGTGGAGAAATACAGATCGATCTGATCTTGTACTCCTTGCTCCTCTCCAGTACCTGCACCGGTCTCACCCAAAGTCCCGAATCCATGCGCATCGTCCACGAACAAGCGGAATTCGAATTTTTCTTTCAGTGCCACTACATTCTTCAGATCACCTTGGTTACCTGACATCCCGAAAACTCCTTCCGTGATGACCAGGATAGCTCCACCTGTTTGCTCGGCCATTCGAGTGGCACGCTCCAGTTGTTTCTCCAGATTGGCGATGTCGTTGTGTGCATATACGAAGCGCTTACCTTGATGCAAGCGAACACCGTCTATGATACATGCATGTGATTCGGCATCGTACACGATAATGTCCCTGCGGTCGACCAAAGCATCGATCGCCGACAGAACTCCCTGATATCCGAAATTCAGGAGTATGGTAGACTCCTTCTTCACGAAATCGCTCAGCTTTTGCTCGAGCTCTTCGTGTTTGTTGGTGTTACCCGACATCATTCTCGCACCCATCGGATAGCCCAGACCGTATTCAGCAGCTGCTTCTGCATCGACTTTGCGTACCTCGGGATGATTACAAAGACCCAGATAGTTATTCAAACTCCAGGTCAACATTTTCTTACCGCGAAAAACCATGCGCGGTGCGATCTCGCCTTCCAGCTTGGGAAATGTGTAATACCCGTGTGCTTGTCCGGCTCTGGCGCCCAGTGGGCCCATGTTCGATGTTACTTTTTCGAATAGATCCATGAGTGGCTAAAAGTTTCGGCAAAGGTAGATAAGAGAAAATAGACCGCCAATTAAAACTGCGCTGCTTATCAACCGACTTCACACGTCCCGTAACATTCTGTCATTCCCTGCGTTGTAGGTGTTGCCGGGGAACAATTAAACATCTAACTTTGCAGACTTTTTAAAATGCAGCAAGTGCGCATATTCCTTACTATCTGTACAGCTATTATCCTCCTGAGTGGTTGCGAATACCAGAAACTACTCAAGAAGGGCTCCAACGAGGATAAACTCGAGGGTGCAATGCAGTACTATAATAAAGGAGATTACAATCGTGCGCAGCCTTTGCTCGAGGATCTGATCGGAGCTTTCCGTGAGCGTGAGAAAGCTGAGCAGGTGTATTTCTACTATGCGTACACCTTCTACAGCATGAACGACCACCTGTTGGCAGGTCACCACTTCAAGCGCTTTTCGGAGACTTACCGATCGAGTAAGTATCGGGAAGAAGCCACTTTCATGTTTGCGAAATGCGCGTATCACAACACATTGCCATACAAACTTGATCAGACAAGTACCAAAAAGGCCATTGAGCAGATCCAGCTATTTGTGAACCAATACTCGGAGAGCGAATTCATTCCTGAATGTAATAAGCTCATCGACGAGTTGCGTGCCAAGTTGCATCAAAAGGCTTACGAGCAGGCTATGATGTACTACAACATGGCAGATTATCGCTCTGCGGTGATCAGTTTCAAGAATGCCGTTCTTGATTTCCCCGACATACCTGAACTTGCCGAGATCAACTATTTGACCGTAGAATCATCCTTGAAATACGCGGAGAAAAGTATCCGAAAGGTTCAGGAAGAGCGATATTCGAATACGGTTGCCGAGTGCAAGGACTATTACGCTGCCAATCCAAAAGGCACTGATTACTACATGAAGGTGCAGCGAATTGAAGAGTTGGCCACGAACCGCCTCGAGGCACTGAAAACCAACACGACCAACGAAGACGAGAAACCGCTGGAAACCAGCATGAAATAAATCATCAATTAGAGTATATACTGTTATGAATAAATACATCGATGCCCCAGACACTACTGTTCCAAGAGACACACGTGATCTTGACCAACCTACAGAGAATTTGTACGAATCGGTAGTAGTTGTTTCGAAAAGAGCGAATCAGATCGCAGCTCAGATGAAGGAAGAACTTCATGCCAAGCTTGAAGAGTTTGCTTCAGAAACCGACAATCTGGAGGAGATCTTTGAGAATCGCGAGCAGATCGAGATCTCTAAGTACTACGAGTCATTGCCTAAACCAACATTGCTGGCAACGGAGGAGTTTCTGGAAGACAAAGTCTATTTCAGAAATCCAGCCAAAGATGAGGCTGAGCAATAGACGTATTCTACTGGGAGTAAGCGGCAGTATCGCTGCTTATAAATCAGTTTTTCTTACCCGCCTGCTGGTAAAGGAAGGTGCCGAAGTCCAGGTAGTCATGACCGACGCCGCCAAAGACTTCGTAGGCCCGCTTTCATTCTCTACTTTGAGCAAGAATGAGGTGTACTCGGAATATTTCGACAAAGAATCCGGGGCCTGGGCTAATCACGTCGATTTGGGTGAATGGCCTGACCTCATGTTGATCGCACCCGCCACAGCCAACACTATCGCCAAGATGTGTCACGGCATTTGTGACAACCTGTTACAAGCTACTTTTCTATCATCCCGAGCACCGGTGATGATCGCTCCTGCGATGGACCTGGAGATGTATGAGCACGCCAGTCTAACCGAAAACCTTGAGACCCTCCGCTCACGTGGCGTATTAATATGCGATGCCGAGGAAGGTGAGCTAGCAAGTGGCTTGAGCGGGAAAGGGCGGATGGCAGAACCGGAACACATCCTGGATGCCGTAGTGAACGTTTTAAATAACGGACCACTATCGGGAAAAAGATTTCTGGTGAACGCCGGACCTACCTATGAAGCCATTGATCCTGTCCGTTTCATTGGCAATCGATCGACCGGCAAAATGGGCATCAGTATTGCCAACGAATTGTGTAAAAGAGGAGCCCAAGTGGATCTGGTCCTTGGGCCGAGTAAGATCACTTCCATCGATCACAAGATCCGTGTTCACCATGTGGAAAGCGCTGCGGAGATGTTCGATAAATGTATAGAGATATTCCCGCAAACCGAAGCTGCAATACTCAGTGCAGCCGTGGCTGATTTTACTCCATCCAGTGTTTCTGATCAAAAGATCAAGAAGGGAGATAACGACATGCAGCTCGGGCTGACAAGAACAAAAGATATTCTGTCTACCCTGGGTGAGATGAAAGAGGAACGAATATTGGTGGGATTTGCCATGGAGACCAATGACGAGGAAGCCAATGCGATCTCAAAACTCGAACGAAAAAACGCCGATATGATCGTCCTCAACTCACTGCGTGAAAAAGGAGCGGGATTCGGTGAACAAACCAATAAGGTGCGTATGTTCGTCAAAAAAGGGAAATCATTCGACACAGAAGTGAAGAGTAAAGAGGCTATTGCATCAGATATTGTCGACAAAGTCGTTGAACTCTTGAATTAAATTTGTGCCTTCATGATCCGAATGGGAAAACATATCATCTTCAGTATCACCTTGCTTATCGTTTCGGCAGTTGGAATGGCTCAAGACTTGAACTGTACCGTGGAGGTGATCACACGAAGAGTGACGACCACCAACAAGCAGATATTTGAGGATTTCAAGAACTCGGTGACCCAATTCATCAATAACCGTAAGTGGATAACCGAAGAAGTGCGCAGCAACGAGAAGATCGATTGTGCATTTATATTCGACTTCTCCACCTTTGAGATCGATAAGTTCTCCTGTCAACTCAGCGTTCAGTCCAGTCGGACCATCTACGGAACTAATTACAACACCAAGATCCTGAACTACGTTGACAACAACTGCAATTTTCAGTATGCACAATTCCAGCAACTGGAGTTTCAGGAGAATGCCTACACCGGAAACCTAACCAGTATCATTGGATTTTATGTCAATATGATCATCGGAATGGATTTCGATTCATACAGTCTCTATGGTGGTAATCCTTATTTCAAGAAGGCACAGGCCATCAGAGATGCAGCCATGAACTCGGGTTCAGGCTGGCAGGCCAACGATGGAAACGGAAGCAGGAATCGCTATTTCCTCATCGACAATATGCTGGATGATCGGTTCAGACCTTTGCGAGATGCCATGTATCGATACCATATGAAAGGGCTAGACGTCATGCGTAAAGACATGGACGAAGGTCGCGAAGGAGTGTACAACAGCTTGAAGGACCTGAAAAAGGTCTACGATGCAATGCCCAACGCGTTCATACTTAGAATATGGTTCAATGCCAAGGCGGATGAACTGATCCAGGTCTTCAAAAGAGCCAATCCTACACAAAAGAACAAGAGTGTAGAACTCCTTCAGAAAATGGATCCTGCAAATCGCAGCAGGTACGAAGAAGGAATCCTCAAAAACGGTTGAGAAAAATCAATGGAAACTTTTTCACTGACCAAATGGATCAGTGGAAGAATTCTTTCATTCGGTCAAAGAAGCTCTTATCGCCTTGTGGCTGTGGCTTGAAATTCTCACTTTCCTCCAACTCCTTGAGCATGTTCTTTTCCTGAGTGCTGAGCTTTTTGGGAGTCCAGATATTCACTTGCACCAGTTGATCTCCTTTCCCATATCCTTGTACTTCAGGCAAGCCTTTCCCTTTCAAACGCAATACCTTTCCGGCCTGCGTTCCGGGTTCTATCTTGATCTTCACTCTTCCACCAACGACCGGCACTTCCACATCACCACCTAGTGCAGCTTTTGGAAAACTGATGTACAGGTTGTGGATGAGGTTTCGTCCATCGCGAATGAGTTCATCATGTGGGATCTCCTCGATCAGAACGATCAGGTCTCCGCTGCTTCCTCCTGTGATCTCATTTCCCTTTCCGCTTACGCTCAGTTGCATGCCATCTTCAACACCGGCCGGGATCTTAAGATTCGTGGTGACCTCTTTGCTGACCAGACCATCAGAATCTGCACCCGGAGGTCTTTTATCGACCATCTGGCCCTTACCATGGCACATCGGACAAACCGAAGTGGTCTGCATTTGTCCCAGGAAGGTATTGCTGACTCGGGTTACCTGACCACGACCATTACAAGTCGAACATGTCTTATAGGTCACACCGTCGGCGACCACCTTTTTGGAGTACTTGATCTTTTTCTCGACTCCGTTTGCGATCTCATCGAGGTTGAGCTTCAACTTGATGCGGATATTGGATCCCACAGCTTGGCGAGAGCGTCCGCGACCTCCTCCACCAAAGAAACTTTCAAAAGGGCTACCTCCACCGAAAATATCTCCAAACTGACTGAAGATGTCCTCCATGGACATTCCACCTCCACTGAAGCCTCCACCTGCTGCTCCTCCAACTCCTTGATGTCCGAATTGATCGTAGCGCTGGCGCTTTTCAGCATTACTGAGAACCTCATAGGCTTCTGCAGCCTCCTTGAATTTCTCCTCCGCACTCGGGTCGTCGGGATTCTTATCGGGGTGATACTTGATCGCAAGCTTGCGATACGCTTTTTTGAGCTCCGCCTCGGTCGCGTTCTTCTCAACCCCTAATACCTCGTAGTAATCTCTTTTCGCCATACCTTACTCCCCAACTACTACTTTGGCGTATCTCAATACTTTGTCGTGCAGCATGTAGCCGGTTTCGATCACATCAACCACTTTGCCCGACAACTTTGGATCCGGTGCCGGAATGCGCGTGATCGCCTCATGGAAATCGGCATCAAATTCTTGCTCTTTTGACTCATATGCCTTCAGCCCTTTTGCCTGAAGGATATTGATCATCTTCGTTTGGACCAGCTGTACTCCTTCGATCACGGATGCCACATCCTTGGCATCTTTAGAGGTCTCGATCGCTCTTTCAAAATCGTCCAAAACCGGAAGCAGGTCTTCCATGATCTCGCGACCTGCGCTGTTGATCAGGTCGAGTCGCTCTCGTGCTGTACGCTTGCGAAAGTTGTCAAACTCCGAATAGAGTCGAAGATACTTGTCCTTCGCTTCCGCGATTTCCGCATCTTTATCGATCGTCTGCTCTTGCGCATCAGCGTCATCAGCATCCGTCGAATTTGCATCAGTATCTTGAGCCTGTACGTCCTGTTCGGTCATTACCGGCTCTTCATTTTTGTCAGCTTTTTTCTTCCTTTTCATGACTTCCACTTGTGTGCAACAATATTGCCAAAGAACGAATGTCGTTCTCAATGGCAGAAAACTCAGAAATGATGGGTAACTAGTGCCAAAATGACACTACAAACGAGTGATGTCAGCACCAAGATCTTTCAAGCGCTGCTCAATGTTTTCGTATCCGCGATCGATCTGTTCAATGCTGTGAATGGTACTCTCTCCTTTGGCCGCAAGTGCCGCGATCAGAAGAGATACCCCGGCCCTGATATCAGGAGATGTCATGTTTATCCCGCGAAGCTCCACGCTTCGATTCAATCCCATGACAGTTGCACGGTGTGGATCGCATAGGATGATCTGAGCACCCATATCGATCAAATTATCGACGAAGAACAAACGGCTTTCGAACATCTTCTGATGGATGAGCACGTTTCCTTTTGCCTGTATACACATCACAAGGATCGCACTGATAAGGTCAGGCGACAATCCCGGCCATGGTGCATCAGCTATGGTTAGCATCGAGCCATCGATGAAGCTATCGATCTCATATTCGGCATTGTCGAATACCCGAATATTATCGTCCTCCACCGTGAAGTTCACTCCGAGGTTGCGGTAGGTTTCAGGCATGATACCCAGCTCATCGTAGCGTACATTTTCGATGGTTATATCTGAGTTGGTCAGAGCGGCTAAAGACATGAAGGAACCGATCTCGATCATGTCGGGAAGTAGTCTGTGACGGCAACCACCCAGACTCTTGACTCCTTCGATGGTAAGCAAGTTCGATCCTACCCCGGAGATCTTTGCGCCCATACTGTTGAGCATTTTACAAAGCTGCTGCAGGTAAGGTTCACAAGCCGCATTGTAAATGGTCGTGGTACCTTCCGCCATGACTGCAGCCATGACAATATTGGCGGTACCGGTAACTGAAGCTTCCTTAAGGAGCATATCCGTTCCGATAAGCGGTTCACCTTCGACTTTGAAGTATTTTTTCTCCCGGTTGAATTCGAATGTAGCCCCAAGCGCTTCGAATCCGCGGAAGTGTGTATCCAGACGACGACGACCGATCTTGTCTCCACCAGGGCTTGGAATGGTACCATAACCAAACCGCGCCAAGAGTGGTCCAAGGATCATTACAGATCCTCGAATAGTCGTTCCGGTCTTAGCAAATTCTTCGGAATGGATATAATCCATATCCACGGTTTCTGCTTTGAATGACCAAGTAGAGTTACCGAGTGATTTTACCTCCACTCCGAGACCTCCAATAAGTTCTATCAGCCTATTGACGTCCCTGATATCGGGGACGTTCTCAATGATCACTTCTTCGGGGGTGAGTAGAACCGCAGATATTACTTGAAGAGCCTCATTTTTAGCTCCTTGCGGGGTGATTTTTCCGTGAAGGGCATTGCCACCCCTGATTAGAAATGATCCCATGCTATTTCTTTTTCTTTTTCTTTTTGTTGTTCGGTTTCGGACGTCTTGCGCGATGCTCGATATGGATCTCGAGATCACCCGGATCGAGTGAAAGTTGACCCTTAGATAAAGTATTGAGGTGGTTGATCACGGCGTTGTTATCAAGGTTCTCATCATTCCAATTGCGTGAAGTGTTCACCATGAAACTTGCGATGTAGTTGATGAGCGCCGTTTTCATCTCTGAATCTTCCATGGCAGCTGCTTGCTCCACCATTTGCTGAAGATTTCGTCCATAGAAGCGGAATTTGATCAATTCATCTTTGTACGGAACCGGTTCAGGCGTACGATTCACGTTCTCGGGCTCCGGTTTTGGATACGGGCCGTCTACATCGAGCTTGTAATCAGAAATAATGTATAAGTGATCCCACAACTTTTGCTCGTAGTTATCGAGTTCCTTGATCTGCGGATTCAAGCTGATCATCACCTCAACAATAGCTTCGGCAAGTCTTGTCCGCTCAATTCTGTCCTTGATGGTCATGACTTGTTCAACCATCTTCTGGACGTTTCTTCCATACTCAGAGATCACCATCGGATCTTCTTCCGTATTGTACACAACTGTACGTTCTTCCATAGGGCAAATATAAACCATAAGAAAGGCGCTTTAACCCGAGGCATTTAATTCATTCCTTGAGGCGAAGTGAAGTACCAATTGGGTGTGATTTTTTCTTCAGGTGACTCTAAAATCGATTCCGAAATCACACGCTAATCTCATGGCATTATAAAGTAAATGTTAACAAAGTTTGTATTAATTGTCACCAGTCACTAATTTAGTCGTCATCTAAATGTAAGCGTATGATTAAAAAGAGTTACAACTTACTCTGTATCATGCTATTACTCTTTATTGGGATGGAGGCATCCGCCCAAAGTAGAGTAATAACAGGTACTGTCACAGGAGATGGCGACAATGAGCCATTGATTGGCGTTTCTGTTTTGGTCAAAGGGACCAGTATAGGAACGGTTTCTGATTTGGACGGCAAGTATTCGATTGCCGTTCCAAAAGGCGACCAGGTGTTGATTTACAGTTACACCGGGTTCGTCACGCAGGAAGTGACTGTCGGCAGCTCAAGCAACATTAACATCACCATGCAAGAAGATGTTATGGGCTTGGAAGAAGCTGTAGTCACTGCCCTGGCTATTAAAAAGGAGGTCCGGTCTCTCGGATACTCTGCTCAAAAAGTCGGAGGGGATGAACTTGCCGAGTCTGGTGAAGTGAACGTGATCCAGGGACTTGCGGCGAAAACGTCGGGAGTTCAAGTAGTTGGATCAGGTGGCACACCTGGTGCAAGTAGCAAGATCCTTATCCGTGGTAATGCATCATTTACCAGAGGTAACCAACCACTTATCGTGATCGATGGTATTCCTATCGACAACTCACAAGGTAACATGAACGGTAGTTCTGCCAGTGATTATCCTTTCAATGCAGGATTGAGCGGTGTGAACAGTTCAAACCGTGGTGTGGACCTGAACCCAGCTGACATTGAGTCGGTAACAGTTCTTAAAGGTCCAGCTGCAACAGCGCTTTACGGTTCACGAGCAGGAAATGGTGCGATCATCTACACTACCAAACGTTACAAGTCTGGTGTGAAAGCAACGTTTAGCAGTTCGGTTGAGATCTCTCAGGTGAACAAAATGCCTGGCCTTCAGAGCGAATACGCTCAGGGTTCAGGAGGTGCTTATACTGTTGCGGATCCGGGACCTGATGGATTATGGTTTACGGCTGATGATGTAGCTTATGGTACGTCTGCAAGCTGGGGACCAAAAATCGGAGGGACCGGTGGAGAAGACCTGACAAGCACAGACAACGTTGACAATTTCTTCCAGAATGGAGTTTCGTGGAACAACAACTTGTCTTTCTCAGGTGGAAGTCAAAAAGCGAATTATCGCTTGTCGATCGGTAACAGCCAAGTAACAGGTACTATACCTAACACGGACTGGGATCGTACTTCGATTCGCTTGACGAGTGATGTTCAGCTCACCGACAAATTGAAACTTGGTGGTACGGCCAATTATGTCAACTCGGGTGGTACTCGTGTACAGAATGGATCAAACCTTTCAGGTGTGATGCTCGGTCTGACACGTGCCCCTGCAAGTTTTGACCTTACTGGTGGCGGAAACACCAATCCAGAAGATGGAGCTGTTACTTGGAAACTTGGTAGTGGAAACCAATACCAGTATTTCTATCCTTATGATAACCCGTATTGGACGGTATATGAAAACCCATCCACAGATAATGTGGATCGTATGATCGGTAACTTTGATGTTCTGTACAACCCGAACAGCTGGTTGACCGTAGCGTACAAACTGGGTATCGATGCATATACTGATTCACGTCAATCGATCTTCGCTGTTCACTCTTGGGATCCTCCAAGTCCAACCGGACAGGTGGAGCAATTCGTAGTTCGTAGCAAGGAAGTCTACTCTGACCTCATCCTTACTGGGGTGAAGGATTTCAGCGACAAGTTGAGCGGAAAATTGAGTGTTGGTAATAACCTCAACCACCGTTTCGCTTCAGAGCAATATCTCCGGGGTCGTAACTTGAGTGTAGAAGGATTCTACAACTTGAGTAACGCTTCAAACCTCTACGCGGGTAACTCCGAAGCAACAGTGAGAACTTCTTCTCTCTTCGTGATGGGAGATCTCGATTTTGATAACACATACTATTTGTCATTCACCGGTCGTAATGACTGGGCTTCTACTTTCGGAGAAGGACAGAACAACTTCTTCTATCCTTCTGTGAACGCAGCTATTGTCTTTACTGAGCTGATGGAAGCGAATACAGGTTTGAGAAAATATCTCGACTTCGGTAAACTTCGTTTGGGTTACGCTCAAACAGGTATCGAGCCTCCTGTGTATTCTTCTCAGACTTATTACGGGAGCCCGACTCTTACCGATGGATTCACCGACGGTATTGCATTCCCATTCACAGGTGTGAACGGATTCACTACTTCGGAAGCTATGGGTAACCCTGATCTGAAGCCTGAGCGTCAGATAGGAACTGAGATAGGACTTGACCTTCGATTCTTCAAAGGTCGTTTGACAGTTGATTATACATACTACAACCAGAAGTCAGTTGACATCCTATTGTTCCGTCCACTTGCACAATCTAGTGGATTCCGATTCCAGTATACAAATGCTGGAGAGATGGTGAACAAAGGACATGAGTTGAGCGTAGGTGGTACTCCTATTCAAACTGAAAGCGGCTTCGATTGGAACATCGTAGCTAACTTCACTCAAAACATCAGTGAGGTAACTGCATTGGCTCAAGGAGTTGACGAGGTGAACATCGAGACTGCATTCTCAAGTATCGGATCATTTGCTATCATAGGCCAGCCTTATGGAGCTTTGTTCGGAACACAGTGGGCACGAACAGATGATGGCCAATTACTCATCAATCCTAGTACAGGTTTGCCATTACTCGAAGCTGAAAGAGGAAACGTAGGAAATCCATTCCCTGACTTCCTCTTGAACATCAGAAACACATTCACATATAAAGGATTGCGTTTGAGCGCATTGCTCGATATCCGTGAAGGTGGAGACATCTGGTGTGGTACTTGTGCTCGTCTGAACCGCCTCGGTCGTTCAGAAGAGTCTGCAAACCGCGAGGAAATGTACGTTATCGAAGGTGTCCTTGCTGATGCAAATGGCGAGTCTACCGGACAAGCGAACAACGTGGAGATCGATGCACGAACTTACTTCGAGCGTTATCTCGGTGACAACGGTGCAGCTGTTGAACAAGCTGTATTCGATGGTTCTTGGGTACGTCTACGTGAATTGACCCTTTCTTATGATTTCGATATCAAGAAGGACATGAAGGTCTTGAAGACTTTGAATGTATACTTCACCGGAAGAAACCTTTGGTTGTCTACGGACTACCCAGGTGTTGATCCTGAAACAAGTTTGACTGGTTCCAGTTCAAACGTGAACGGATTTGACTACTTCAACAACCCGGGTACGAAATCGTATATCTTTGGACTTAAGGCAGGATTTTAATTGAGGAGGACAGAATTATGAAAAACTTAAAACTATATTTCGTTTCAGCGTTGGTACTCTTCATGAGTGCCTGTAACGACTTCGTAGATGATTACGGAGTTTCTCCTAACGATCCTTCCGAGGTAACTCCTGCACTTCTGTTGTCTGGTGCTCAGGCAGCTGTTTTTGCTACCTATAATGGCCAGTTGACAAGAACAGGAAACATGATGACTCAACATCTTTCGGGAACAGATTTCCAGATGGTAGAGTATGATAACTATGTCATCATGGAAGGAGATAACAACAACGAATGGAGCATGATCTATAATCACATAATTGAACCTTGTAACAACATCATCGATGTTTACGGGGACGAAAACCCATACTATCGTGGTATGGCACGTGTACTCAAAGCGATGGGTGCAGGTGTTGCTACGGATTATTGGGGTGATATTCCATTAAGTGAAGCGGCAAAAGGCCTCACTGAGGGTAACCTTGAGCCGATGTATGACAATCAGGAAGACGTGATCAAAGCCATTCAGACTATGCTGGATGATGCGATCGCGGATTTCGGAGCTGATCCAGCAAGCAACGCTAACACTCCTGGAGCTGATGATCTTATCGCAGGTGGTGACATCGATGCTTGGAAACGTTTTGCGTACATGCTAAAAGCTCGCTATGCGATCCGTCTTACTAAAAAGGATAAGACGTCAGCAGCTGATGCTGCGTTGCAGGCACTTGTAGATGCTGGTTTGACCGGCAACTCTGACGACATGCTTTCTCGCTATGGAACCAATGGTAACGAGTTGAACCCATGGGATGCTTTCGAGCAGGATCGTGGAGGATATCTCAGAGTTGGAGCGACACTTATGGACATGATGCTAGCTAAAAATGACCCACGTATCAGTGCTTATGCTGCAGTGGATACAGGTGGAGCATATCGTGGAGCTATCCTTGGTTCAGGTGACCAAACAGCTTCTCCGATAGGAACTCATTTGAGAGCAACTACCGGTGATCTGATCTCCTATGTGGAGTGTAAGTTCATCCAGGCAGAAGCAAACTTCCACAAAGGTGAGCTTACTGGTGCTGCAAACGCCTACAACGAAGCGATCAATGCATCGATCATGAAAGTGACCGGCGCAGCTGATACAGCGTATTCAAACATGTATGCGAACGAGAATAACACCACGATCACCTTAGAGAAGATCATGGATCAGAAATACATTGCCATGTTTGGACAATGTGAGGCTTGGGCAGATTGGAGAAGAACCAATATGCCAGCACTGACTCCTAATCCTAATGCACAGATAACTGAGATCCCTCGTCGTCTACCGACAGTGATCGAAGAGCGCCTGTACAATAGCAATGCTCCTAGCAACACGGACATCACTGCTCCGGTTTGGTGGGATGAGTAACTCTTTATAGAACCTCAGATTTGGGAGCGGCCGAAAGGTCGCTCCTTTTTTTTAGGGAAAAACTGGCAGATCAGTATTTGATGCAGACGTTCTTGGGTTCGGTAAAAAAGCGCATGGCCTCCCAACCTCCTTCTCTACCCACACCGGAATTCTTGACTCCTCCGAATGGTGTACGCAGATCTCGTACGAGCCAGCAATTGATCCAAACGATGCCACTCTTGAGTTTGTCGGCTACTCGATGAGCTCTGGAGACATCCTGAGTCCAAACGGTCGCAGCCAAACCATATTCAGTACCATTGGCATATGCCAGTGCTTCCTCTTCCGTATCAAATGGTTGAAGTGTGACAACGGGTCCGAAAATCTCCTCCTGATTGGTCCTGCATTTTTCATCCAGCCCTTCTATGACGGTAGGTCGGATAAAATATCCTTCCGAGAGGTCACCTTCCATCTGTTCGGCATGGCCTCCGGTAAGCACCGTTCCTCCTTCTTCCTGAGCCAATTTGACATAACCCAGGATCTTCTCGAAATGAGGCTTACTCACAACCGCACCCATTTTGGTCCCTTCTGCCAGAGGATCGCCAACCTTCATTGCCGCTACCTTCTCTACAAAGGTGTCGCGGAATTTTTCATAGATCCCACGCTGAATATAGATGCGGGAACCACATAGGCATATCTGTCCCTGATTGGCAAATGACGATCGGAGACTGGTCTTAAGCGCTTCTTCGAAGTTGCAATCGTCGAAAATGATATTGGGGTTCTTGCCTCCAAGTTCCAACGAAAGTTTCTTGAATTTGGGTGCTGCTGTTCGGGCAATATGTTCACCGGTGGTTGTTCCTCCGGTAAATGAGATCATCTTCACATCGGGGTGCTCGACGATAGCGTTACCGGCAGATCCTCCCAGACCATGAACTATGTTCAATACTCCGGCCGGTAATCCGGCTTCAATACAGAGTTCTGAAAGCAAATAAGCGGTCATTGGTGTAACCTCACTGGGTTTAGCCACTACGGTATTACCCGCTGCAAGAGCCGGGGCGATCTTCCAGGAGAACAAATACAACGGCAAATTCCAGGGAGAAATACATCCTGCTACACCGATCGCCTTGCGCGTGGTATAATTGATCACATGATCTGAAGTGCGATGGCTCTCCGACGCAAAATGTCTGAGTCCTGTTGCGAAAAACGAGAAGTTATCCCGAGCCCGAGGGATGTCCACGGTACGAGCTAATTTCAAAGGTTTTCCATTGTCCCGACTCTCTGCTTCTGCCAGTCGTTCCAGATTTTGATCGATCAGCTCAGACAATCGAAGAAGTATGGCACTGCGTTCATCCAGAGAGGTCTCACTCCAAGATGGAAATGCCTCTTTGGCCGCTTCCACAGCTCGCTTGACATCCTCTTCTCCCGAATCAGGGATCAATGAGTATACTTTGCCTTTAGCGGGCTCGTAGTTGTCGATATACCCGCCTTTTGCAGGTGCAACCAATTCTCCATTGATGTAATTCCGGATCTCGATCATATCTCAAAATTAGGCAAACAGATACGTTTGCGTTGATTACAGATTTTTCAGAAGTTCTTTCATCGACACTTCAATGGAAACAATAGTGCTCAGCTCTTCGATCTTCACGCGCTTCTGCTCCATGGAGTCGCGGAATCGAACGGTTACGTCGTTGTTCTCCAAACTCTCATGGTCCACCGTGATGCACACCGGAGTACCAATTGCATCTTGCCGTCTGTAGCGCTTTCCGATGCTATCCTTCTCTTCATAATAGCAGCTGAAATCGAACTTGAGGTCGTCCATGATCTTTCTGGCCATTTCCGGCAGACCATCCTTTTTAACCAATGGCAGGATCGCACATTGGAATGGTGCCAGTGCCGGTGGCAAACTCAAGACGGTTCTTGTTCCTCCTTCTACTTCTTCTGTTTTCAGCGAGTTACTCAACAGAACGAGGAACATTCGATCCAGACCGATGGAAGTTTCAACTACATAAGGGACATAGCTTTCGTTACGCTCAGAATCAAAGTACTGGATCTTTTTACCTGTACTTTCCTGATGCTGACCCAGATCGAAATCGGTTCGTGAGTGTATACCCTCTACTTCTTTGAACCCGAATGGAAATTCATATTCTATATCAACAGCAGCATTGGCATAGTGAGCCAATTTGGTGTGGTCGTGATATCGGTAGCGTTCCGGGTCAATACCCAGGTTCAAATGCCACTGGAGCCGTTGTGCTTTCCAATGCTCGTACCATTTCATCTCATCACCGGGAGCTACGAAGAATTGCATCTCCATTTGCTCGAATTCCTTCATTCGCATGATGAATTGGCGAGCTACGATCTCGTTTCGGAATGCCTTACCTGTTTGTGCGATCCCAAAGGGCAATCGCATGCGGCCGGTCTTCTGTACGTTCAGGTAATTCACGAAGATCCCCTGAGCAGTCTCCGGTCTGAGGTAGATCTCCGATTCTCCGTCCGTAGCACTCATTTGAGTGCTGTACATCAGGTTGAATTGACGAACTTCCGTCCAATTCTTTGATCCGGAGATCGGACAAGCGATCCCTTCGTCGATGATCAACTGACGGATCCGCTCCAGGTCGTTTTGTTCCAATCCCTCGCGCATCTCGTTGGAGATGTGATCGATCTTGTTCTGGTTGCGCAGCACATTCGGATTCGTGGCCAGGAATTGATCCAGGTCAAAGTCGTCACCGAAGCGCTTGGAGGCTTTGGCGATCTCCTTCTGGATCTTCTTGCGATATTTCTCCTGATGCTCTTCGAGCAGCACATCCGCACGGTAGCGCTTCTTGCTGTCCTTATTGTCGATCATCGGATCATTGAAACCGTCGACGTGTCCACTTGTTTTCCATACACTAGGCGACATAAAAATGGCGGCGTCCAACCCAACAATGTTCTCGTTGAGTTGCACCATGCTCTTCCACCAATAGTCACGGATGTTCTTTTTCAGTTCGACCCCATTCTGGCCGTAATCGTAAACGGCTGCCAAGCCGTCATAGATCTCGCTGCTGGGGAAGACGAACCCATACTCCTTAGCATGGGCGATCACGTGTTTAAAATGTTCCTCTGACATGGATGTGCTTTTGAGCGCGCAAAGATAGCTATGAAGAATAGAAGTGTATAGTGTGAGTGAAGAGTGTTTGCACGCCATTGAATGAAGGGAACAGGAAGTTGAACCACAAAGACACGGAGAACACAGAGAAGTGTACTTTTAAACTCGCCCCTGTCGATATTGCTGGAGATGAACAGTGTAAGGGTAGAGTGTAAGGGAATAGGGAGCAATTCCCTTGGGTACAGTTGGCAGAACAGTTGAGGCGTTCGGGTGCGACTTGCTTTGCCTGTTGTTCGTCCTTCCACTAGGCCAGTCTTTAGCGAAAGAATTTAACGCAGACTACGTCATCATTATGAGCCGATTAGTGTGCTTACCCGCCTTTGGTGGGAGTGAACAGTGTGCTTAAGTGAATTACTCTGGCTGTTCTTCTTTCTTGGCTTGGTTCTGAGCCCGCACTTCGGCTGCTTTCTGGAAATAGATCTGTGCCTGAGCCGGCTGTCTTAAATTGCCATAGCCTCTTGCGATGTTCTCATACACTTGAGGATTATTCGGAGCGATCTCACTCAAACGCAGAAAGTAATCAATAGACTTCTGATATTGTCCCTGAACCCCATAAGCCACTCCCATCAATCGCAACAATTCCGGGTTATTGGGTTCGATCTGTTCGGCTTTCCCGAGATAATCCATGGCAACGTTCACATCACCCGTCTCACCTATGGTCTTCGCTCCTGCCATATACGCTTTGACGAGATTTGAATGAACTTTCTCAGGTGTACTGCTGAAGCGCTGATAGTTCAGGAAACTAGTGATCGCCTGGGGATATTCCTGCAGAATGTAATGGGCATTTCCTTGAAGGATATAAGCTGTTTTATACGCAGGATGGATCTTGATCGCTTTATCGACGTACTTCAGCCCTTTGCGCAGATTGGCTTCGTCGCAATTCTCGCCACCTTCCAAAATACACTTATCGATCAGACTCCCTCCGGCTGCCTGGTTCAACTTGGCGCTGTTGGTCATCGTGAGTACATCGGTTTGAAACAGACTGAAATCTGAAACCCAAACAGTGTTACGGCTCATGGTCTTCATTGCGAATAGTGCCAAAACAACTCCAAGAACTGCGATCCGCGTGGGCTGTTTCTTATCCTTTTTCCAGATCAAGCGTCCTACGGCAATACAAAACCCGAGCGAACCCATGAATGCAAATCGTTCGCCCATGTGCGTTCCTACCGGGAATAATATGTTACTGATCAGTATCAATGAGACGATGAAGTAGGCGATGCCGAAGCTCAAAACCTTTCTGCTGCGATACCACTTGAAGAAAGCCCAGATCAATCCACCATATATGAGCAGAGAAACCAAGACTTCCCAACTTCCCATTTCGGGTATTCCTATCGCCCTGGGATAGTAGTCATGCGACAGCGGGTGCGGGATAACCAGCAATTTCACATAGTATCCCAAACAGAAGATGATCGAGGCTACTCGCTCTCCGGGGGTCATCAGTACATACTTTCCGCCGGCAAATTTGACGAATGGGTTGTTCATCATCTCCATATTGCCATAAACAGCTTCCCCGGTTCCCAGGATCGCGAAACGAATCGCCAGGTAAGGAAGCATCCCGACCAATAAAGGCCAGGTACTCTTGACAGAGTTGAAGAAATTCTGCTTGCCGAAAACGAAGAATATCAGAAAGGCTACAGGGACGAATGTTGCCGCCATTTCCTTGGCCATCATGGCGAGGAACATGACTGCTGCAGACAGCACCACGCTTTGCGTTTTATTATCCGAAAGCAGGAGATACAATGCCCAGGTCCCAAGCAGCATCGATAAGATCTCATCCCGTCCCTTGATATTGGCAACAACTTCGGTATGAATAGGATGGAATGCAAAAAGTAAGGTGATCACCAGCGGTAAAAGGCCCGGTTTTCGACCATGTTTCAGAAACAATCGTTCCAAAAACAAGAAGATGAGCACACATAACAAACTGAAACACAGAATATTGATCAAATGTCCGCCAAATGGATTGTCACCAAATATTTCGTACTCAATAGCGAACATGGCCAGACTGAGCGGACGATAACGACCACCGCTGACCAGTTTATCCTTGCCTTCTACTTTGAAAAATCCCCTGAAGGTGTCGTATTTGAACAACTCCGGCAACCCTTTGATCCCCTTTTTTGTGAAATCGTTTTGCGTGATCACAATAGCATCATCGATGGTATAACCATGATTGAGCGTATTGCCATAGAGGAGAATAGAAGTAATGGCTACAATCAGGATCTGGTGCATCCTCGAAAGGTTGTTCCACCACAAGTTCGGCGCGGTCGCTCTTGACATAGCACAATTTTACGAATTCACGTGTAAACATCAGAGTTGAGAGGCAGGAATACTCTGAAAAAATATTAATTACACTTGATTTATTCTCAGATTGATTTATTACCTTCGCAGCCCTTAAAGCAAAAAGAATGGCGAATCACAAAAGTGCATTGAAGAGGATCCGTAGCAACGAAGCCAAAAGAGAGTTGAACAAGTATCAACACAAAACCACTCGTACTTGGATCAAACGCGTTCGCGAAGCGGAAAATAAAACAGAAGCTGAAAAGCTTTTGCAAGAGACCTTTTCCAAAATGGACAAGCTTGCTAAGAAGAATATCATTCACAAGAATAAAGTTGCTAACCTCAAGCGTAAGTTGCAGCTGAAAGTGAATGCGTTGGGATAAGCAATCATTGCGCTCAACATGATATTGAAAGCCTCCGGATTTCCGGGGGCTTTTTTTGTGTTCTTTCGGATGCATGAAAGCCAGAGATGTGCTTTTGGCGGAAGAAGGACCTCGCGAGAAGATCACGCGCAACGGGATAGACAGCCTGTCCGATCCTGAATTGATCGCCTTGATACTCTCCACCGGCCACGGTGAAGCCAATGCTATCTCCATCGCTCGTGCGATGTATGTCGAGTACGAAGGTGACCTGCACCAACTTGCACGTGCTACAGTTGACGAGCTTATGAGTATCCGTGGAGTTGGTCGTGCCAAAGCTTCGAGAGTAGCCGCTGTGTTCGAATTGAGCAGAAGAAGGGAGCGAGCTCAGCTGGGAAAGAAAGTGCGGATCTCAGGAAGCAGCGACGTGTATCGATTGATGGAAGCTGTCCTGAAGGACAAATCCTACGAGGAATTCTGGATGCTCGTGCTGAATCGCTCCAACTGCGTAGTGAGACAGATCCGTATCAGTGAAGGGAGCATACACGGGACAGTAGCAGACCCCAAGAAGATCTTCAAACTGGCACTGCAGCACAAAGCATCTGCATTGATCTTTCTTCACAATCATCCCAGCGGACAAATCGAACCGAGTCAAGCCGATCGTTCGCTCACCGAGAAGCTCAAAGCTGCAGGGGGCATACTCGACATCGCATTTCTCGATCACGTGATCATTACTCAAGGAGGATACTATAGTTTTGCTGATGAAGGAGATATGTAAGTGAGACTGAGTAACCGATCAATATGGACCATCATCATTGTCATAGCAGTTGCTATGAGATGCTTTGTGACGCTTTGGAGTTATCAGGCCAATGACGACCATAGTGAACCGGTGCTCCTTTACATGGAAACGGGCATCTATCCGCACGCAGACTCGTGCTGGGAGTGTTTTCAGCCTCCGTTATTTTATAAATTTCATGCAACACTGGCACGTGCCACAGGATCGGTGGATGCCTATGATGTGCACCGACAAATGCAGTGGGTGAATCTGTTGTTCTCACTGCTCTGGGTGTGGGTGTTCCTTTCCTTTGTGCGAAAGATCCCTCTGAAAACGAATGTCGCAATGGTCACTTCGTGCTTTGTATTGTGGAATCCACGACTTGCCTCTTTGAGCGTACAGGCCACGAACGATTCCATAGTGATCCTACTTGGCGCTGCATTCACTTTGTTCGCATGGCTATGGCTGAACCACGGACAACACAAGTATGCTGCCCTGTTCATTCTTTCGGCAGGTGTAGCGTCCATACTTAAGGGTAACGGGATCGTACTTATCCTTACAGCTGTTCCGATCTTATTGCTTGCGATTGGCATGCACCCGGGGAAGAGCATTTTGAAACTATCCGCCCTACTCCTTTTTGTCGGGATTGGTTCGGCCTTGCTGGGAGGGTATTATTCCAAGTACGAGCAGTTCGGTACGCCTTTTCACATCAATCAGGAAAAGGCTGAACCACCACCCTTTTCCCAAGATCAGGAGTGGTTCGGAAAACGAGCTGGTATTCGATCGATCCGCTCGGGTTATCTGACGTTCCCCTTCCGTGCATTACTTGATACACCTTACCAGATCAATGACGAACCGGAATTCCCGGTACATCGAACCAATTTCTGGACGTTGCTCTATGGGAATTTTTACCGGGTCCAGTTTCACAACCATCCAGGCTCCTGGCGGGTGTTAGAAGCATCATGGTCACACGATCTGGCTCGAGTGATTTTTGTTCTCGGTCTATTGCCGACCCTGTTGTTGATCTGGGGCTTTGTGATGAGTTTGGTGCAGGTCCTGCGAAGGAAAGAGGGTTGGCGCGAGCATGCTCTTCATTTGCTGCTGGCTGGTGTGTTCCTGGTATTCGTGTTGAAATACAGCTATGATTACCGGGACTTTGGGAATATCAAACCGCTGTTCCTGTTCCCTGCCATGCTCTCCTACTTTTTCCTGTTCGCCAAGTGCGTAGATACCATAGCGCAAAAAAGGGAACGAAGAGCTAATTGGCTCCTCATCCCCATAGCAGTGATCAGTTCCCTTTTCATCGCGGATCATATCGCACTATTGATCCAGCTTCATGAGCATTACTTCCGGTTTTGATCATATCCCTTGAAGCCTCTCGCCTTCGGGGTATTCGATCTCAAAGTCGAACACACGTCTCCATTTCGCTCGCCCTTTGACTTCCGTCTCCCAGGTCAGGATTCCGGTTCGCTCGTTCAGTTTGGCACCGTCCATTTCGTTCACGACCACATCGATATTTTGCTCAGCAGCTACCGGGATCTGATCTTCTACTACTAGCGTGATGTCCGAGCTATGAGTATTGCGTATCACGATCTCGTATTGCGCCTTGTATACTTTCTTGTTGCCGAGGAGTTTGTCTTTGATCGAACTCTTCAACTTCTTGCGTTCGCTTCGAACACGCTCGTCCCTTCCAAGTGAAACCTCCATCGTGTCCGATAAAATAGTAGGGTCAATGACGGTTGTTCCCACAAAGGTGTTCCCGAAGAAGACATTCGCTTGCCCGACGAGCAGATCCATATCTCTCCAGTCGGTCAGATTTGCGATCACAAATGCGCTCTGCTCCATTTTCGGCACGATGTGATGCACATATTTGGTTTTGACCTTCTCTCTCTTGAGCACTACGAAGTGCGATTTGCCGTCAGAATGGATCTTATAAGGTAGGTCGATCTCGAATTCTACAGAGCTGAAGTTCTGCATCTTCTGAGTGTAGCCATCAGAGTAGTCTGCGATTTCTTCTTCGTCCTCAACGAATTCGACTTCCTTGGACTCCGCTGCTGCGATCTTATCCATGGTTTGAATGGCAGGGCGCTTCTTGTAGGCAGACATTTCTACACGTACTTGTCGGAAGAAACGGACATACCAAGTCGGCAACTTTGGCTTGATCTTGTTACGGTTCGGATTCGCATTGGAGATCTTCAGTTTTACTCCCGACCAGTCTATCCCTGTATTCTGAACGATCCTTGCCTTGTAAACCAGGCTGAGATCTTCTGAGACGCTGCTGGCCATCACATCATAGATCGGGCTCCACCGGGCATTTCGTGTGAAGAAGGACGTTTCTACTACCCCATACACTGCTGTCTCCGCGACGACATGAACCAATATCTGATGTTTCGGCCTTCCTGGAATTGGCTGCGGTTGATTCGATTGGTAATTCCTCAATTCGCGCAGTTCTACGTTCAGGGCATTGACCAGAATTCCTACATCACTTTGCTCTTTGGTCAAATGGAATCGACGTCGAGCGATCTCATCGAGTTTCTGTTTGATGAAATGCGAGGCAGAAACGAGAAGGTCCAATGAATCCGGATCTCCCTTCCCATTGATGAGCGGATGCTGTTGTATGAACTGCTCCTCTCTCTGCAGATAATTGAGCCTGCTTTGGATCAGATTCTGTCGCAGCCGGATATTTCTAAGCGATTCCTCGATCCGTTCGATCTTGCTTTTGACGGAATTCGGAATCTCCACCGGTTTGACCGGCTCCGGATGAACGTAGCGATACTGGATGTCGGAAATGGTGAACTTACCGATCCCTGAAGCTTGCAGGCTATTGGGGTCGATGGAGTTCGCGAGATCGTCGAAAACAATGACCGACATTCCTTTTGGGATCTGAACGGATGCTTTTCGTTTGATCTGTGCTCCCTGGATGAACACTGTTACGCCAGTGATCTGCGAGGAGACGGTTTTCTCGTTTGTTTCTGCAAAGGCTGATGCAGCCAACAGGATAAAGGAAAAAGTAATTCCAAGTGCTTTGATAAGTTTCATAGTGCGATGTTGTTTCGCACTCTATGCCTTTCAAAGCATCACAGGTAAAGGAGATACTACATCTCCTTTCACCACCGTCCGGTTTTGATTTATCAGCGGATCAGAATCCTGCGTAATCCAGCAACTTATCCAGTTTGAGGGAGTTCAGATCCATACTGAAGCTGATGCGCTTGCCAAAGGAGTCGATCCCTTTTAAGTCCTGGGCATCCAGAATGAACTGAGAAGTGGAAAGAGGGAAGTACACCTGCAGAAAACCCGTGAGAACATTCAACTGCAAGCCAGCCGAATAAGCGATAGAGCCATCACTTCCTGGATGGGACTCGATGCCAGCAAAACTAAATACGTCCGCATAGAGCGCTATCGGCAGTTTAACCGGAATGTCTGCTCGAACGTTAAAGGCAGCGATCCACTGATCGCCGTCGTCGCTAACATTTCCCATATTCCCGACCAGCTTCGACTGATATCCTGACAAGGTCACTTGACGGCTCCAGAGACCCGATCCGGCTGCTCGACCCATCATCAGATACTGATAGGTGTAATCAAATCGTCCGGCATCAGGACTCAAACGGAACTGGTAGTACCTATCGTCCGCAGGATCCGGATAGTACCCACCATAAAATCGGAAATTGATGCCTTTATCGGTAAGCTTAGAAAGGCGATAGTGGAATTTCTTAGAGTGATCGATCTCGATCTTCACGAACTGATCGTCCACCGAGTTGTTCTCGTTTTTAATGTATCGATTGGCCGAGTAATTTCCCCACTGAGCTCGGATATTGGTTTGGCAAGGATCAAGGGCTTTTCGATTCCCAAAAGAAAACCGAAGATCCACGAATTGATCGCTGTTGAATTCCGAAAGCGAAAGATGACCGGTCGTATCTTCCATCACATCCGCTTTGCGCTGTTCGATATCAAACTGCGGTTTGAAGGATATGATCGTTGTCGAGAGCTCGATCTCTGCAAATTTCTTTGAACGCAAGTCTGAAGGTTGGAAACCAAACAATACGTAGGGACGAATTCTGGTGTACGTGTGATCGTATAACCTTCTCGTGCTGAATCGAGAAGCCTCCACACCGATGTCCTTCTTCCACATATGCGCTTTCGCATGATGCGAATATTCGATCCTTCCGAGACCATTCAACTCCTGATTGCTGAAACTGAACAAAGTCGAGAGAGAATATTTGAGCTTTTTACCCGGCAAGGTCATGTTTGAGACGTATACCCCTGCCATCCAATTATCGTTGATATTGTAGCCGACTATAGGAAGCCAACTCACCATAGAGGCGTTGGGGTTCTCGATCAATGCCAGCAGGTTGAAACTGACCGGCTCCATCTTTGGAAACATGCCACTGGTGCGCATGGAATTATTCGACTGATCGGGCTCGAAGATGTCCTCGTATGGATCGATCTTGACGAGATCGTACTCCTCGCTCGTGTTGATAGGAACAGTTACCTTCTCGGCATTGACCTGATCCACGCGCTCCTCGTGCATCAGGTCTCCTTCTTTGAAGAATCCGACCACAAAAGGAGCTTGAATATCACCTCGATTCACGATGGTGATGGAAGAATCGCTCAAAGCATCGATCGCATAATCAATGTGCTTTTCTGTATTGATGACATCACGGAAGAACCAGGTCAGATCTGTACCGCTCGTTCGTTCAAAAACGTCCTGCATATCTCCCGGTAACGGGTGCCTGAATTTCCAGGTTTCATAGTACTCCTTAAAGCAGGAGTCCATCATCTCCGTCCCAAGATATGCCTCCAAATGCTTCAAGACCAGTGCCCCTTTCCCATAGACCATTGTGCCATAATTCATCTCCGTGAATTCCAGGGATGAAGCGCCAATGGCTTGGTGTGTTTCCTGTCTCTCGGAATACATCGCTCCGATCCCGAGGAAGAAATCGTTAATGTTGAACAGATTGCTGATAATGGTCGGTCGCTCGAGAGACGCATGTCGAAAACTCAGGAATGATGTAGCTCGGGAATCGAAATAGGAATTGAGCGACTCATCCATCCATGGATATCGCTTCTCATTGCTACCCAAGATCCCATAGAACCAGTTATGTCCAACCTCGTGCACAACGACCTCCTGCTGTTCTGCAGAGATCACCGTGATCATCGGGTATTCCATCCCACCACCGGCTTCCAGCGCTCCATAAACCACCGAACAATAATCATATGGATATGGCCCAATATGCTCTGAATAGTATTTCAAGCCTCGCTCGATCCAACTTGTGTAGTCGAAATCCTGTTTCGGGGCAAAACCCAGAGTGCGTATCGTATGTCCTTCGATTTCGACCTCCGAGCTTTCTATGTTGAGGTTCTTTCCTGCGAACCAGGCAAAATCGTGAATGCTGTCTTGCTTGTAGTGAAGCGTCTTCAATTTAGTGGCGGATGGGATGTCCATTTCCGGATCGATCGGATTCGCGATCCTGTGTTCAATAAAATCCCACTCTTTCTGATCCATTAATTCTCCGGTTGCAGCCACCACGTAGTTTTCCGGAACGGAAATAGAAACATCGAAAGAGCCAAAGTCAGAATAGAATTCCCCCTGATCGTGATAAGAGATCGGATTCCATCCGTTGACATCATAGACGGCCGGTTTGGGGAACCACTGAGTGATCTGGTAATTCTGTCCGGCGTGCCCAAACCTACTGAACCGACCGGGGATCTTCACTCGAAAAGGGGTGGTTATCACTGCTTTCTCACCGGAGAACAACCATCGGTTCAGATAGAGCACGCAAACGTCTTTTCTAAGACTGTCATACTCCCACCTGACAGGTTTGCCATCTACCACAAATTTCATGTCGCGCATCCAACCTCGATCGCTTTCTTTTGCAAACTGAAAATCCAGCTTGCCATTTTCGACCAGTTGCCGGGCAAATGGCGTGTTGTTGTCCTCATAAGCATTAGGCCACGCATGAATAAATATCCTGCGAAGGTCGTTCGGAGAGTTGTTCGTATAGGTGATGCAGATCTGACCATCGAGCATATGTGCAGAATCGTCGAGCTCTACATGGATCTCGTAGTCGACCCGTTGCTGCCAGTCCGACTGTCGAACCGCTTCCTGAGCGCTCAAACCGGAACAGATCAGGAATGCAAATGCAGTGAGGAGAATTTTCATAGAGATGAGGAAAATATGTGGGCAAAAATAAGGTTCCCCTTATGGAAGCCCGAATAGATTAAGACACCTTTACATCAGTACTAAGCCCCCTCTTGCATGGAAGATGACAGAATTACCCCCTACGAGTTGACCAAGCTGGCCAAAAAGTTTGAGGCCAATCGCAAAACGAGGACTTTCGACTACTACGAACCTCGAATACTTCATGAATTGGTTGGCCATTATCTGGAAGAAGGCAACCCGGAATACGCGATCGAGATCTGTGAGATCGGAATGGAGCAACATCCTTTTGAAACTTCTTTTTATGGTCAGGCTGCTGAATTATACAACAACGGAAAGCGTGTCATGGCTGCTATGAGGATCATAGAAAAAGCACTCAGCATTGAACCCGGACATGCAGAGCATCTCATGCTCAAAGCTCAGATACTTGAGAACATGCGTAAACCGATCGAAGCAGAGGAACTTTATGATCGTGTCATTGAGAACGGTGGGGACATTGACGAGGTGCGCATTCGAAAGGCGAATAACTGCATCAACCTCGGAGAGCCTGAGCGTGGTGTAGAGTTGATCCGTGAGATCTTTTCCAAGAAGATCAAATCCGAGCATTTGTTCTACGAAGCACTCATGTATCTCGAATTGATCAACCGACTGGAAGCCGGGATCGAAATGCTGGAAGGCTACCTCGATGAAGACCCTTATTCAGCTACTGGCTGGTGCGGGCTGGGACATATTTACAACGAGACCGGTGATCCGGAAAAAGCGATCTGGGCATACGATTTTGCCGTGGCTATCGATGAGAACTATGCGGATGCATATCTGCAAAAAGGGTACTGCTACACGGAGCTGGGTGACTACGAAAATGCCGCTGAATCTTTCAACGAATATCTGCGCCTGGATGCTCCGGATCCGCTCTCGTACACGAACATGGCAGACTGCTACCGCATGATGAAGCAGTTTGAAAAGGCGGAAGAGACATATCGCAAAGCACTGGAGATCGACCCGAATTACAGCGAAGCCTGGTTTGGATTGGGCCTCGTCGCCAGCGGCGTAAAGAACCACAAAGAGGCAGCTGAATTCTACAAGCGAGCACACGAACTGGAGCCTGCAGATGACCTCTGCCTGCTGCAGTTGATCGATTCATACAAAAAGCTTGGATACTGGGCTCAAGCCGAGAAGTTACTCGCCAAAATGCTCAAGACCCGAACGGATTATCAGCATGCGTACGTGTGGCTTGCCAACTCTCAGGCGAAGCAAGATAAGTACGACGAAGCACTTGCTACTCTGGAGAAGTGGTTGGACAAAAGACCCGAAGACGATCAGATCTGGTATCAGAAAGCAGCCTACCTCTATTTGCAAGGCGACGAGAAAAATGGTTTAGATTCTTTGTGTCATGCCTTACTTTTGAACCCAGAAACAGTGGAGACTTTCTTCGAGTTTGCACCCGGTTATAAAGACCACGAAAAGGTGAAACAGATGATCGACCTCTACTCGAACGAATTGTAGGCTTATGCAGAATTTCGACTTGTCGCAACTTCCCGAGCGAACCACAAAACCCCGTCTTGCAGGATTGACCATGGTCATGGATAAAGGCCTCAGCCTTCGATTGGCAGAGGACTTCGTTGAGCTGGCGGGAGAATTTACCGACTTGGTCAAACTGGGTTTTGGAACATCTATGTACACCCCTGGATTGGAAGACAAGCTCAAGCTGTATCGCGAAGCCGGTATTCCGGTTTATCTGGGAGGCACACTTTTCGAAGCATTCATCGTTCGTGGCCAATTTGATGATTACTTGCGTTTACTGGATCGCTGGCAATTAACTCATGCCGAAGTGAGTGATGGCTCTATCGAGATCAGTGAAGATGAGAAATGTGAGTACATCCATAAGCTCTCCAAACACGCCACCGTACTTTCAGAAGTAGGTTCCAAAGACACCGATAAGATCATTCCTCCTTACAAATGGATCAACATGATGCAGTCGGAACTGGACGCGGGAGCATGGAAAGTGATCGCGGAGGCTCGTGAAAGCGGAACGGTAGGGATCTTTCGAAAATCGGGTGAAGTGCGATCGGGATTGGTGGAAGAGATCCTGACCAAGATCCCTCAGGATAAGATCCTTTGGGAAGCACCGAATAAAGGACAACAATTGTGGTTCATTCAGCTCTATGGACAAAACGTGAGTCTTGGGAATATCTCTCCATGGGAAGTGATCCCGCTGGAGACCCTGAGAACAGGCCTTAGAGGGGACACTTTCAGCTTTTTTCTCGATAAATAATTGAAAATCAGTCTTTTTAGACTTTCTCTCGCCGAATAAGGTTTAAAGAGAGGTCGACTTTATCTCCCTTTTTACCGGCCGGATCCACAATGCCGATCACGACTTTATAAGTCGCCCCGGTATGCACGTCGAATACCATGTCTGCCGAGATCTTGGTCATTCGGGATTTTGATACTTCCACCGGACGATCCTGCATGTCGTACACTCCAATACTCACCATCATGCTGTCGCGCTCATGGTTTACATTGAACATGTAATCAAAACCATCTTCCGCCGGGAATTCGAATGTATAGAGTTCACCGCTAGAAAGGATGAGATCCTGCGAACGCACGAATCTCCATTGAATGCTTGGGTTGATCTCCTTGACCTGCGCCTGGGCCGACCCCAGAAACGCAAGAACAGCTAGAAGAGTAAAGATCTTTTTCATGGTCTATTCAATAACGCGAAGAATGCTCAGTTGTTGTGGGTGGGCTTTCGTTGCTCAATCGCTGCTGAAAGCATTTTATAGATCTCGGCCAGGTCTGGTCGATTTTCAAGCATTTGCAAATGCTTCTTCATGGTTTCTACATCTCCTCTCATAGCCGGACCCGTTTGTTGTTCCATTGGTGTACCGTGATCCAAATTATTTCCGGTTTGCTCAATGAGTGGTTTCAGAAGTTCGAAATCCAGGTCTTTCGAGGTGAGGAACTCGTTGCTCATGCTATACAATACATTCGCAAAGTTATTGGTAAATACAGCGGCGAGATGATAGTTTGCTCTGTCAGAACTACTACAATAGCGCACCGTATTAGAAATATCTCCGGCAATTTCCTGCAGCACATGGGTCGCATTGCTATCTGAACCTTCTATAAGGAAAGGGACTTTGAACATGTCTACATCGACATGCTTGTTCAATGTTTGCAATGGATAGATCACACCGTATCGAAATGCTCCTCCCTTGAGAACTTCCATGGAACGAACGCCGCAAGTGTGTGCGAGCACCCCATTTACCGAAGGTAATTCTGCACAGATCTCTGCGATGTGGTCGTCGGGAACGGCAAGGATCACTAGGTCAACGAGATCATAGATCGAGTTCAGATCAGTGGAATAGTATGCACCGAACTTGACTGCCAGTGCTTTGGCGTGGTCTTCATCGCGACTGATGATCTGCTCGATGGTATGCCCGGCTCGATCCATGGCTATACTCAATTGCCAAGCGACGTTTCCCGAACCGACGAAGGTGATTTTCATGACCGCTTATTGTGCGCCATGCGTTGTCGGATTGCTAAAGCAAATCCTACCAACATGACGATCATTCCTCCCCAAAGTACGTTAATATAGGGGAATACAATGGCCTTCATGATGATGTAGTCCTTAGGCTTGATCGCAGTTTCGATCTCATGAACGATCTCTCCATCTACTTCTTTAGGGAAATAATTGAGGCGTATGGATGCCTTTTCGGCAAATGAGTACACGTTGTAGGCGCTCAGCCCATCTTTCAAACCATACAATGGTTTCGCGATGTAGACCGTATCTGCTCCGATCACACGTAAAGTGGCGATCTGCATGCTGTGTCCTTCTAAGTCGGCAGATATGCTTGTACCTTCTACCTGTTCTACACTATCAAGAATGATCAGATGGCGATTGACGAAGATCGAATCCCCGATATTCATTTCGTGCATTTTCTCACTCAACCACTCTTCCCGTGGTTCCAGTTTGTTTGGAACAGAACTTACGTGCGTGAAGATATCGCGGGTGAGGTAATGCCTCGTGTCAGGGTTCGCTGTGAGTCCCATCTCACGACTGATCTGAGCATTAGGGTACAGAGTAAAGGTCTCTCCGGTCTCCAGGTGCTTGTAATCAACAATGTAGAAATTGTCCGGACTCTTCGTAGAATCACCACGATAGGTCACCTCGTAATTCTGCATGATGACCGGCTCATTCTTGTACAGGAGTATGTTATGTCTGGTCTCCTCATCCGAGAAGTTCTCACCGTAATTGTAAAGCGTGTTGATGGAGATGACCTCCTTTTTCCCTCCGGAAAAAAGCACCCCAATGAGCATGAGTGCAAATCCAATGTGAGCCACACTCCCTCCTGCGAGATTCAACTTTCCTCTGAGTCCGGTGATCACGTAGAGTATATTTCCGAATATGGAGTAGAACGCAGCGAACAACAGGATCCAATGCAGGAATTGATCAAAACCGGCCAACCAAACGACCAATGCAGTCAGCACAACCGATATGATGGCCACACTCGCGATCTCCGAGAATAACTTTCGCTTATCATCAGTCTTTCGGTAACGGAGGAACTGACCGTATCCTGTGAGTAAAGCGATGACGATGGAGATAGGAAGTTGCCATTTGTTATAGTGGGCTACTGGTTCATTTGGCGGAGCCAAAGTTCCCTTGGCAAAGCTATCGAACAGCTCAATAGACGTGGCATCTGCCAGCCATGCCCAGAAGCTACTAGCCTGCATGAGGATCTTGTTCATGACCGGAATGCTCGTGGTACTGATCACTTGCACCGCTGATAATATCAGGATGAGTGCACCGATGAACATCCAGAACTCTCGTGAGTAGACCGATTCTTCTTTCTTGCTCAGTGGTAGTTCCTTTTGGAAATTCCGGATCAGGGCTATCAACCCCATGAGAAGCAGGATCACGTTCACCCCAAAGAGAAAGCGTCCGACGATCACATTGATCACTAGTATGATCACTACTACTCCCAGAGCCAACCATCGATCACGCGATCGTTTGAAGGAGGCAAATACGGGCACCAGCATGAACAGGAACAGGTACACGAGCAACTGACGCGATAAGCCCAGATCCGTGAATGAATGCACGGAAGTATCACCGAGAACTCCACTGCGCGTAAGGAAGGTCGCATATAGCACCAACACGAATGACGCGATCAGGAGGAGATAGGTCAGCATCAGAGATTGACCCGAGGCTCGGTTCAGGACTATGACGTGCAATCCAGCTACGAGGATCAACCATGGAACCAGGGATGCGTTCTCCACCGGATCCCAGGCCCAATATCCCCCAAAGCTCAAGCTCTCGTAAGCCCAGATACCGCCCATAATGATCCCGGTTCCAAGCACTGCTACACCCATGAGGGTCCAAGGCAGGGCTGGACGCATCCAGGAAGTATATTCTTTTCGCCATAAGCCGGCGACTGCGAATGCAAATGGAATGATGGTAGAGGCAAATCCAAAGAACAAAGTTGGAGGGTGTATGACCATCCAATAGTTCTGAAGCAATGGGTTAAGCCCTGTTCCATCTGTGATCACCTTGAGGTAGTCGGCTGCCGGGATTCCGCGCATCTGCATCACCGGAAGTGACAGGATCTCTGGTCGTACTTCCCGCAACAGCACAAATGGACTACGACCGAACGTGAATGCATCGGAGATCTCGATTCCAAGAAGCATGGTGCTCAACAGAACCTGAGAAAGCATGATCACGGATAATACCGGGGCCTTCCATTTGGTTCGATTGAATATCAGCACACCTCCTAACACTGCTTGCCAAAACATCCAAAGAAGGAAGCTTCCCTCCTGCCCTTCCCAGAAGCAACTGATCATATAGTGCGTCGGCAAGGCTCGTGATGAATGCTGCCAGGCGTAATCGTATTCGAAATAGTGATTGTATATGATGAAGAATAGTGTGGAGATGATCCCGATCACAGATACGGCATGTACCCAGTAGGAGTAATCCCCAGCACGCTTCCAGAATCCACTATCATCGTTATTAGTAGCTTTCCAGAAGAAGAAAGCAGTTAAAATGGCTGAGGCGAAACTCAGGAGAACGAACAAGTTCCCCAAATTACCTATCAGCAGGTGTTCGCTGTTGAATGTGATTTGCTCCACAGATCAGATATCCTCGACTTCGTTCTCGTATTTACTCGGGCATTTCACCTGAATACTGCTGGCGAGGAATTCGTTATCTCCTTGCACTTTCCCCACGACCACAACTTCTTCAGATCGTTCAAAATCGAATGGCTTTTGCTGAAGGCACGTCACTTTTCGCTCTTCTCCCTGACTGTCGACCGCATAGAAAGTGAATTTCTCAGGATCTACCATAGCATCGTAGACGACTTCCTTCTCTTTGACCAATTCTGCTTTTACATAGCATTCCTTGTTAGGGTCCTTGGCCGCTTCGCTAAAGCTCTTGAACGTACTCGCATCACCATAGGTGCCCACTACAATGGCAATGGCCACTGCAATGACGACGAGTATAGCTATATGGGAAGGTTTCATGATTATTCTTTCTCTTCGAATTTGCGCAATTTGAGATCGAGTCGGACGAGATAGATCACCAGCCCAACGAATATGATAGCCAACACGGCAACCACCACGTTGTACTTTCCGGATCTGTCGAAGAGCCCTTGTTCAGCTGCCATTGCCTGCCCAAGGAACAGGAAGGTGAATAAGTAAGCGATCAATCTTTTCATTGCAAATCTCTTTTGTGTTCATGGACCCGAAGACGAGTGGTCAATTCTGCGATCCAGACTCCCAATAGGATCCATCCGACCACTGCCGGATAAAACACCTTTCGGAGGTTATTGTTCAAGTCGTACGTATTGAATCCAACGCTGTCACCACTGCCCGGATGGAGCGAAAAATCGGCCACCTTCGGCAACACGATGATCAATACAATGAATAGCGGATATGCGAGTATGTTGTATACCGCAGATATACGTGAGCGTTTGTCCTGATCTTCGATCGCTGATCTAAGGATCATGTACGCGAGGTACATGAGCAATGCGATCACTGCTCCATTTAACTTGGGATCGGAAGTCCAGTATACTCCCCAGGTATGACGAGCCCAAAATGCCCCGGTTGCCACTCCCATGAGCCCGAACAGGATACCGGCTGCAGTGAACCCGTATGCCTGGTGATCGTATGCCTGGTTTCCGGTATTCAACAGCATGATGCTGTAAATGAAAGCCACTAAAAGCAGGGCGATCATTGTGAACCACATTGGAACATGGTAATTCAGGTTTCGGATGGTCTCGTACAGGATCCCTCTGTACGGGAAGCTGAAATAGGTTGCGTTCAGCTTGTCCGGTCGATTTGTACATTCCGGCGTGATCTCTTGTTCGACGGTCTGACTGAGTCTCAGGGCTTTTACTCCCAAAAACATCCCATCAATTAAGTTCTCCACCACAACTGTGGCAACTGCTTCTTCATCATTTGATCGATGAATCGGTGCGAACGAAGCTTTCAGGAGATCAGCATCCATAACCTCGACCGATGAGGCACAATACAACATTGAATCCACCTTCAGCCAGACCTTGTTCTGGTCGGCTTCGGAGACATGTGTATTGTATCCCTGCACAACGATCTCGAAGGCATCATCTGTGCGCATGACATCCGGGACAATTGCCGAAACACCGGGACCTGTAGGCACTGATGTACCTGCAATCACAGCATAGCCGAGGAGTAAAACTCCCAACCATTTCCACCAGGATATCTTCGTCAAGGACATTGAGGCGCAAAGATACGATTAAAAACAGGGAGGGGCGAACAACCGGAAGTCAAGACTTTTGTCAGCATCTGACTACACGAAGGTCATGAAGATCGGTTCCATGACAACGGCATAAAGCCTACCTTTGCGGAGCAAATTCAACAAGAATGGAATATCGTACGGAAAGAGACAGCATCGGAGAGGTTCAGGTACCTGCCGAGAAATATTGGGGAGCTCAAACACAGCGCTCGCTTCAGAATTTCATCATCGGAAATCAAAAAATGCCCATCGAGATCATCCGGGCATTTGGTGTTCTGAAAAAATGTGCCGCTCGAGCCAATGAGCGACTCGGCGTGCTCGAATCAGAAAAGGCTGACTTGATCGCCCGAGTTTGTGATGAGATCGCCGAAGGTCAGCTAGACGACCAATTCCCGTTGGTGATCTGGCAAACCGGTTCCGGGACCCAGAGCAACATGAATGTGAACGAGGTCATCGCCAACCGCGGACATGTGCTGAGCGGAGGAAAACTTACCGATGAGAATAAAGTCCTCCATCCGAACGATGACGTCAATAAGTCACAAAGTTCCAACGATACTTTCCCAACTGCCATGACCATTGCGGTCTACAAGCAGATGGTTGATTTCGCGATCCCAGGACTCCAGGTCTTGAAAGACACTTTCAAGAAGAAGGCACGTTCGTTTCGGGAGGTCGTGAAGATAGGGCGGACACATTTCATGGATGCAACGCCCCTTACTCTTGGCCAGGAGTTCAGCGCATATCATCGTCAGCTAATGTTGAGCATTGCAGCGATCGAGAAAGCCATGGGAACCGCCTCTGAACTTGCTTTGGGAGGAACTGCTGTGGGTACAGGACTAAATACACCTAAAGGTTATTCCGAGTTGGTTGCAGACATCATCGCCAAAGAGACCGCACTTCCACTGGTCACAGCTGTGAACAAATTTGAAGCGCTTGCAGCGCATGATGCCATGGTCGAATTACATGGTGCGCTCAAACGCGCTGCCGTGAGTTTGATGAAGATCGGAAATGATATTCGCATGTTGAGTTCCGGACCCCGTTCAGGTATTGGTGAGATCATCATCCCGTCCAACGAACCGGGATCTTCCATCATGCCTGGTAAGGTGAATCCTACTCAAGCTGAAGCGTTGACCATGGTATGTGCCCAGGTAATGGGTAATGATGTGGCGGTTTCTGTTGGGGGCAGTAATGGACATTTCCAACTGAACGTCTTCAAACCGATGATCGCTGCGAATCTGCTTCAATCGGCGAGAATACTTGGCCAGGCTTGTCTTTCATTCAACAATAACTGCGTAGAAGGAATCGAGCCTAATCACGAAGAGATCAAGAACAAACTCAACAATTCGCTGATGCTTGTCACAGCATTGAATACGCATATCGGTTACGACAACGCCGCCAAGATCGCCAAGAAAGCGCACGCCGAAGGAACCACGCTGAAAGCAGCAGCACTATCACTAGGACTTCTCACCGAAGAGCAATTCGATGCCTGGGTGAAGCCGGAGGATATGGTTGGGGACGTGGACGTTTATTAGGAGTAAGTTTTCCCGCCTGTGACAGGAAAACAGGTTTCGGTTTAGGGCATCGGGTTTCTCGCTAGAGGTGGGTAAGCCGGTGTCGACCCTATACACTGTCGCGGATTTGCAATCCGTGACAACTTCAAAGCACGGGTTCTGTGCAGTCACGGATTACAAATCCGCGACAGGAGCTCGAACAAGTGTAATGGCATTTACTTTATAAAAGCGGGCCATAATGCGATCGTACCCGGATTGAAGTTCACCATTCTCACCATGCTTCTCGGCTGGTGGGGTATCCCATGGGGACCGATCTATACCATCGGTAGCATCTTCCGCAATCTCAGTGGCGGCGTCGACGTCACCCAGGAAGTGATCGAATCCATGGCTACTCCGGAAGAGGAGACCGCGGAGGAGATCGTGGAACAGGTTGAAAGGAGACTTGAGGACAGTTAGGGGATAGGAGATAGGTGTTCGGGATTGACTTGAGGTAACGCATGTAACCCGAGATCATCTTCTCTAATTCCTGCAATTCATTAACATGGTGATTCATTTCATTATTCGAAAACCCATAATTCCCTAGAAGCATCAATTGTGTTTCAAGCTAATAGCAAGAGCCAAGAGCTATTCTGAGGTAATTCAGGAAAGAACGGTTAGTCTGTGCACATCCCTCCGCAATATTGGATGGAATAGAAATGGCACTTTTTTGGATCTGCCTGCCTAGAGCAGAGAATTCTAGATTTTTTGAGGAAGAAGTAAGTTCAAAAGCGGATCTGGCAATTCCCAATGATCTTTGCCAAATCTCCAGATTGCGAAAATTTCTCATTCCGCAATGAATTAGATTTCATTGACATGCTAGAAAAAAATATGGTCCGCGTTAAAATTCTCTCTCCCAGCGCCCCTATCTCCCATCTCCTAGAACCTATCTCCTAAAACCTACCACTCGTTCTTCCACATCATGCTCTCAATAGGCTTGATGGTGCGTTCGTTGTACTTGGCGTTCTTCTTTTTGTTGTAGAAAGTTTCGATCTCGCCTTCTACCTGGAAATAGATGAGCTGGCCGATAGGCATGCCGCGGTAGATGCGTACAGGCTGCGCGCAAGAGATCTCCAAGGTCCAGGTATTGCAGAACCCGACGTCACCTTTACCGGCAGTAGCGTGAATGTCGATCCCCAGACGTCCGGTACTGGACTTCCCTTCGAGGAATGGTACGTGAGCATGCGTTTCTGTGTATTCTTCTGTCACACCCAGATAAAGCGTATTTGGTTGAAGTACGAATCCGTCAAGCGGGATCTCGAAGTACTGGATCTTATTGTGTTTTCTGGCGTCAAGAACCCTGTTGTCGTACGTCGCGAGGTATTTCCCAAGGTGTACGTCATAAGAGTTGGTTCCTAGACATTCAGGACGGTAAGGTTCGATCAGGATCGTGCCTTTGTCGATCTCTTCAAGTATTCGCTTATCACTCAGTATCATGTGGCAGAAAATGGGCTAATCCGAGCCAACGTGAAAGAGCATGATGGCACGGTCATCGCCGCACGAAATAAAATGATTTGAGTCAATCCACAAAACTTTGTTAACCGCATTCGTGTGGGCATCCTGCTTCTCCTTTTTGACCACTTTCAGCAAGTCGAGTTCGGTCGACCAAATGCGGATCGATTTATCCAAACTTCCACTCAACAAAAGTGTCTCATCCGGAGAAATGGCAAGGGTTTGAATGGTGTACAGATGTGCATTTACAGTGGCGAATTCCCGAGGATCAGCCAGATTGGTCTTACGTATCGTAGCATCCCTTCCTGTTGAAAACATGTATTCCTCGGCAAATGCCAGATCGAACACGGAGTTCGCATGACCTTCAATGACATCGATCGAATTCAGCGTTGCGGGTTCCAGGATGTGGATCTTGTTGTCGCTGCAAGCAGCAAATAACGAATCCCCGCGTGAGTGCAAATTGCGAATGGATGTCTTATCGGGTAGCAATTTTCTTCTCGAATCCTCATTCAACAAGAGATCACTTTTAACCAATTCCCCATTCCCTCCTCCGGAGTATATGTGTTGCTCCTGGCCTGTAAAAGCAAATGTCCCTAACGAATGCAATGTCGACTGTGCGGCCACTTCTCTGTCTGACTCTGAGAGGCAGTACACTTCTCCGGTAGAGGTGCCACAGTATATCTTCCCTTCATAGATGTAGATGGAGTAAATGGCTTGTGGCAACTGCGCTATCAGTTCGCCGTTTGAATCGATCGGCCAATTCCAGCGGATCACGTAGCCATCGGCTCCGGCAGAGTAGATCGACCCGGTTTCACGATCGATCGCCAGCGAGTATACCGAGTCCCGGTGTCCTTCAAAATGCGCTACTTTTGTGACTTCCAGCTTGTTCAATTGGCTATTGTATTCAAAAAAGATCTGCCTTCGGGGAAACTCGCTGTTTGGGAAATGATCGAATCTCCCGATGAGCTTTATCCTCAGCTTCGTTGCGAAGTTCCCATCTTTCACAACAACAAACAACGCAATCTCGAATGGGTTTCGAGTCGTATCCTGTTGCAATCCATGGTTGAAGAAAATTTCAAGATCGAGAAGGACGAATTCGGCAAGCCACATCTGTCCAATTCTGATGAGCAGATCTCTCTGACCCACTGTCAAAAGTTTACAGCTGCTATCGTTTCAGATCGTCCGACCGGAGTGGATATAGAACATGTCAATCCGAGGATCGAGCGCATTGCAAGCCGATTTCTGAATGCGAGCGAAGCAAAGTTCCTTCGACCGTATAACTCCGAAGAACGATTGCAGTATCTCTATGCCATCTGGTGTGCCAAAGAGGCTGTTTACAAAGCGTACGGAAGGCGTGCTGTGGATTTCGCGGATCACATGAATGTACTACCGTTCAAGTTTGAGGAGCGGAAGCTATCGCTCACTCTGAGCAAAGAGTCAGAAGTAAATTACACAGTAGCCTTCGAGTTGTTCGATGAGCACGTATTGGCTTACACGGTCGATTGAGTTTGTCAGAATGATTAGAGTTTCCTTAACTCGTAATTCTTTCTTGAACCACGGAGACACGGAGGGCACAGAGAAGGATCACAAAGAAAAATGGCGTTCCCTGAGCCTGTCGAAGGGAGGCATTTTGCTATCGTGCCCTTCGACAAGCTCAGGGTCCGACACTCAAGACAAAAAGAAAACATCATTTTAATAAGCGATGGCGCATACGCTTTTTGTACTCGGCTAGCCCATCTTTCAGGAAGTCGACATATGCTTGCTTATCCAGATTGTACGAATCGCGCGGTGCAAGCATGTCCCCTTTGTTGTCAAGCAACGCGTAAAGTGGTTGTGCATTGGCCTTGAAATAACACATCTGAATATCGGCATTTTTCTTGGCCAAAGTCGTTACCTGTTTGTTGGTGACCTTGGACCAGTACCACTCATCTTCCGGAAGATCCAGAGTCTTGTCGTCCACGTAAAGCGAAATGATCACGTATTCCTCGCGCAATATCTCGAGCACGCGCGGATCTGACCACACCCGAGCCTCCATTTCCCGGCAGTTCACGCATCCATGTCCGGTAAAGTCAATAAAGACTGGTTTGCCCAACTTACGGGCACATTCCATTCCCTGCTCGTAATCAAAATATCCTTTTAGGCCATGTGGCAAATGCAGTCGCTCTGAATATCGAGGTTTCTCACAGAGGTCCATTTCCTTATCATTGACCTCATCGATCATCTCAGATATACTGAAATCATGGGTGCTCATAGGCGGCAAATAACCGGCCAACATCTGCAAAGGCGCTCCGAACATCCCCGGGGTCAGGTAAACCACGAATGTGAATGTGATTATGGCAAAAAGCAGTCTGGGTACCTTCAGGAAAGGCATATCGGAATCGTGCGAGAATTTGATCTTTCCGAGCAGGTAGATCCCCATCAAAGTGAAGATCACGATCCACAATGCGATGTAGATCTCACGATCGAGTATACCCCAGTGGTACGTCTGGTCGGCCACACTCAGGAACTTTAGTCCAAATGCCAGCTCGACAAAACCGAGGACCACTTTCACACTGTTCAACCAACCACCTGATTGAGGCAATCCGGTCAGCCAGTTCGGGAAGATCGCAAACAGTCCGAATGGAAGTGCAAACGCCAATGAGAAGCCCAACATACCAACCAACGGCATGATCACTTCTCCACCGAATGCGGCCACGATAATGGATCCTACGATCGGTCCGGTACAACTGAAGCTGACCAAGACAATGGTAAAGGCCATGAAGAAAATACCGGCCAATCCACCTTGGTCTGATTTCTTATCGACGCGATTCACCAACCAACTTGGCAAAACGATCTCGAATGCTCCAAAGAATGATGCAGCGAAGATCCAGAACACAAGGAAGAACAGTACGTTGGGTATCCAATGGGTGGAAAGGAAGTTTGCCGCTTCAGGGCCAACTGTCAATGTGAGGATGGCACCAATGACCGTGTAGATCACGATGATGCTCAAACTGTAAATGATCCCGTTCCTGCGACCGACTCGTTTAGGTTGTCCTTCTTTCATGAAGAAGGATACGGTCATTGGGATCATCGGGAACACACAAGGAGTGAGCAAAGCCAGTAACCCTGATATGAACGAGACCAGGAAAAAGGCCCAGTATTGTCCACCCTCCGGTTCTTCCTGTCCTGGGAATATTTTCTCTTCGCAGGGAGTCTGATCCTCCGGTCCGCTTCCTCGGTATGAGGTATAGTTCACACTATCCACCGGAATCGGATCGTAATTTGAACCTTTAACAACCCCTCGCAGCTCACCGACCAATGTCAGCAGACTATCGCAACACAGACCTCCACCCATTGCTGGGGACTCGTCTGCAATTGTATCATCCGGTCCTTCATCAGGCACCGTTTGAGTCGCTGTTTGCTGAGGGGTATCGGTTGTTACCGGAACAACAACAGCATCACCGCTCACGTTGAATCCTTTGATATTAAAATCGTATTCCTGGAGCACGCAGAGACCGGCTTCAGTACACATTTGGTACTCCAAAACCCCTTTGATAACAGGATCTTTACCTAGTATCTTGATCTTCTGGTGGAACTCAGCCGTTTTGCTAAAATCGGCCAGATCGCAATTGAATACGTCGTCGAAATACTTGTGATCGCCTACCGCCTTGGCCAGTCCGACCACCTCAAAACTTGGATGTTTTTCAAACTTAAACTCTGAAGGAAGTGGTCCGAATTTACAGACGTAGTTATTGCTGTAGACGTGGTAAGTTTCTGGGATGACCGCCTTAAAGACGATCTCAGTCTCCTCACCTGTTTTGACATTCTTATTTGGGATCTCGTATGACCAGTCGGCCGGAGGGATGATCTGTGCGATACTTTGAGCCTGAATGAACAGAGCTCCGAATAGAACGAATAGTATTCTCAGGTATGCCTGCATGCGCTGGTTGTCGGTAATTTTATAACCTTCGGAAATCAGGTGTTGTGGCTTCCCAACTGATTGAACACCGAATGATGCGCCAAAGTTGTGAAAAATCTTTTAGACCCGAGTTCAAAGCTGATGAAAAGCACTCTTTTTACTCAATTCGGATAGTAAAGGGCTCTTTTTGCAAAATACACATCCCGTTTTCAAGGCAAACTTGGTACTCAAGGATCACACTAACCGTTCCGCTCGAGCCGGTCATCGCTACTTTTTGCTCAAAACGAGCGTGCTTCTTGAAGTAGTTAAGCTCGCACATGAAAATGTCGTCGTACTCCGTAACCACCCCTTTTGAAATGAGGCTCCCCTCCAAGTTCAATCCTGTAGCCTCCGTGCTGTCCAACCTTGAAGGATTGGGACCGAATTCACATTCGAAAGTGGAGCCATAAATGTGCAGCCCTTCTTTGATATCCGTCATGAACATCAATCGCAATGTATCTCCGGCCTCCGCATTATCCATGCTTGCACTGATCTTCCAGTCGAATGTCGGAAGATCCTGAGCATTTGACAAGAACACGGAACTCAGCATCAAACCGAGCACTAAGAATATTGAACGCATATGTGAAGTTATTATCAATACAGTATTATCGGGCAGATGTGCACAAGTGTATAAAATGAACGCAGTTGCAGCAGCACCTCCGGTAATTTTGTAGCAAGTTATGCGAAAAATCTTAGGATTACTCTTCCTCAGTTTGGTATTGTATGGAGCGTCATTCGGACAAACCAAGATCACCCCGAATGAGTATATCGACAAGTACAAGGACTACGCCGTGATCGAGATGCATCGATCCGGTGTACCAGCAAGTATTACCCTCTCTCAGGGAATGCTGGAAAGCAGCAACGGGAATAGCCGATTGGCGACAAAAGCCATGAATCACTTCGGCATCAAGTGTAAATCCACCTGGACCGGAGGGGTCATTTATGCCGATGATGACGCTCCCGATGAGTGTTTTCGAGCATATAAGAGCGTACTTGAATCTTATAGAGATCACAGCGATTTCCTGCGCAACAACTGGAGATACCACGCATTGTTCGACCTGAACCCTACCGACTATAAAGGATGGGCCAAAGGGTTGAGACAAGCAGGTTATGCCACCAATAATCAGTATCACACGATCTTGATCAGTTTGATCGAACGACATGAGCTTTACAAGTATGATCTGATGCCGGTTCCGCAAAAGAATGATGCACTGATCAGCAACAACAAGGTACCGGCGATCTATGCCCCAAAGAACAGTTCAGCCAAAGTGATCGCTGATGAGCATCATCTGAAGCCGAAGCACATTTACAAATACAACGACCTCGAAAAGGGAAGCGAGATCAATGAAGGTGACCTCATTTACCTGAAGCCCAAGCGCAGAAAAGGAAGCGTTCCTTCACACACCGTTGGGGAAGGCGAATCCATGTACATGATCGCTCAGACGTACGGTATAAAGCTCAAGCATCTGTACAAAAAGAACCGCATGGATCAAGGCTCTGAAGCCAAACCAGGTGAAACTTTGTATCTGCAGAAGAAAAGAAATAAGGAAGATGAGGTCAAGACCCGCAACGAGCAGGAAATGGCAGCGCTAGAGATCATCAAGGACAATTTCGTGAACCCGAATTCCATAGAGGTCGAAAAAGCGCCACCCATCGAAAGAGTCGAGATCGAAGTTCCCGATTTTCACATCGTAGCTAAGGGAGACAACATCTACAGGATCTCCGAGAAATACCACGTGTTGGAAGAAGACATCATCAAATGGAACGGTTTGACAAGCATGCAAGTGACGGTTGGACAGAAGCTCTATTTGCATGAGCGCAAAGGAGCTGAAGCACCTGAAAAGATCATCGTGAATGAAACGGAAGAGGTCGTTGAGATCGTAGAAGAAGAAAATATCATCAGCACCGAAACTGAAACCGAAGAGGAATCATCCAAATTTCACGTCGTTCAGGCAGGAGAAACACTCTATCGAATTTGCAAGAAATACGATGTCTCACAAGATGACATCATGCGCTGGAATGATATGGCCACAACGACCATCTACGAAGGTCAAAGACTTCGAATAGCAGAATAGATCATGAGTCCTCAGCTGATCATCGGACTTATCCTCGCCTATTTCGGGCTCCTCATTTTCATTTCCTGGATCACGAGTCGTAAGTCAGATGTAAAATCCTTTTACCTGGGCAATCGTCAGGCTCCATGGTATCTGGTATCCTTTGGTATGATAGGTGCCACGCTGAGCGGGGTCACATTCATATCGGTCCCGGGTATGATCGGAAACATCGATCACATCAACGGTCAGTTCAGCTATTTCCAGGTGATCCTGGGGTATATCATCGGTTATTGGGTGATCGCCGGGTTGCTCCTGCCGATCTATTACCGCATGAATCTGACTTCCATCTACGGATATTTACGTGAACGATTTGGTTGGCGCAGTCATAAGACCGGTGCGGGATTCTTCCTGTTCTCCAGGGTCATTGGAGCAGCGTTCCGACTCTACCTGGTGGCGACAGTCATGCAGGCTTTCATATTCGATCCGTGGGACGTACCTTTCTGGGTCACGGTCTCTATCACGATCGGATTCATTTGGGTGTATACGTTTCGGAGTGGGATCAAGACGATCATCTATACCGACACACTGCAAACCTTCTTCATGCTCACCGCTGTGTTTCTGACTGTGCGTTACGTGCTTCAGACACTAGACCTGGATTCGGTGTCCGCGATAAAGGATGCGATGGCTCAGTACGACATCAAACAGACGTTCTTCTGGGATGGGTCGGAGCGAAATTTCTTCAAGCAATTCCTGAGCGGCTTCTTTCTGGCGATCGTAATGACCGGACTGGATCAGGACATGATGCAAAAGAACCTGAGTTGTAAGAACATCGGGGAGGCTCAGAAGAATATGTACACGCTCAGTGTGACCATGTTCTTCGTCAATACTCTTTTCGTATTGTTTGGGGCACTTTTATATGTTTACGCACATTCCAGAGGAATAGCCATTCCTGAAAACCGAGATCTGCTCTACCCTACACTTGCACTGCAACATTTCGACCTCAGCATAGGGATACTATTCATTCTTGGGTTGATCGCAGCCGCATATTCCAGTGCCGACTCTGCACTTACTTCGCTTACCACATCCTTTGTGGTGGATATCCTCGAATTCGACCGCAAAGGAGAAAGGCCGAGATTGCGCCTATTCATTCACATCGGATTTTCCCTCCTGCTGCTAGCTGTGATCGTGGTGTTCCGATATTGGGTAGACGATAGTGTCTTGACTTCACTATTCAGAATTGCGGGACTCACGTACGGGCCTTTACTCGGGCTCTATTTCTTTGGGATATTTTTCAAAGGGAAACTCTCTGACAAACTGGTTCCGATCATTTGCATTGGCTCCGCATTGATCTCTTTCATCCTCGTTAAAAACGCCGAAGATTGGTTCAATATGCGCATCGGATTTGAGATCCTGATCTACAATGGTTTCCTTACATTTGTCGGCCTCTGGATCGGCTCTCGTTTTCATAGCGAGCAGTAGATAGATGACCCATCGGGTCTGAGTTGACAACGAATCAGGGAAAACTGCGTTATATATAATTCAGAACACTTAGTATGGACGAGGAAAGAATCAAGAAAGCATTTGAGATCAAACAATGGCCTGAGAGAAAGAGTTCCGACAGCTGGAACATCTTCAAGGTAATGGCCGAATTCGTGGATGGATACGATCGCTTGGCGAGTATCGGTCCATGTGTTTCGATCTTTGGTTCTGCCCGAACTAAGCCTGATCACCCGTACTATAAAATGGGTGTTGAGATCGCCAGCAAACTGAGTGATGCGGGATTAGGAGTCATCACCGGTGGTGGACCGGGAATCATGGAAGCTGCTAACAAAGGAGCTCATGATAAACACGGTGCGTCAGTGGGTTTGAATATAAACCTTCCATTCGAACAAGTTGCAAACGAATATATCGATGAGGACAAACTCATCAACTTCAATTTCTTCTTCGTGCGTAAGGTGATGTTCATGAAGTACGCGCAAGGATTCATTGTCTTGCCGGGTGGATTTGGAACCCTCGACGAGTTGTTCGAGGCACTCACGCTGGTACAGACCAAGAAAACAGCCAATTTCCCGGTAATCCTGGTCGGTACAGATTTCTGGAGTGGCTTGCTCGATTGGATCAAGGCCACGATGCTGGAGAAGGAGCAGAACATCAGTCCTGAGGACATGTTCCTTTTCAAATTGGTCGACACAGCCGATGAAGCCGTAGAAGAGATCTTCGAATTCTACAGCAAGTACGCGATGAGCTTGAACTTCTAGAGAATTTCAAGGCAGGATCTCATGCCTCATATGCACCAAAGGGTCTTCTTCGAGAGACCCTTTGGACATTCCTAAAGGAGATCCTGCGGTTATCAATTCTGCGACACGTCCGGATCTTTTCTTCGGAATCGTATCCTGTCGAATTGTGTGCGGAAGAAGAATCCGACTCCCGTTGTAGTGATGTTGTTTATGGCACCTAAAGTCGGGTCGTTCGCGAGTTTCTGGAATGCCTTCACTCGTACTTTACCGTCTTCTTTTACATTGTAGACCAAGTTCAGGTTATACGGATTCCTGCCGTTATTGGTGTAGGCATCCACTGAGCCCGCTATCTCCAGACGGTCATTGAACAATTTCCTGCGCACAGAAAGTATGAGTTCTGCATTCTGTTCGGCATTCTCCGGTTGCCAGTCGAACCCGAATTCCCAGTTCTGATTGTATTGCGAAAGCCAGTTGTTGATCTGTCCACTTAGGAAAGAACTCAAGTTGTTGTTCACGGTTTGTGAGATATTGTTCGCATTGAATCCTTCCGATTGATAATTGTAAAAGTTCGTTGGAGAGAAGGAACCGAACGTCACCAGCGAGAAGACCTGTCTGTTCAATTCGTCCTCATCCTTTCGCACACGGTTAAGGATGGATAAGAACTCACTTCCTCCGCTGATCGATGCACTTTCCGGTAGATCAATGCCAAAGCTGATCTCCGGGTTGAACAATTCGCCGCGCAAGAACAGCAGCACATCTACAGGGATCTCTCCTTGATATTTACCCTCGCTAATAAAGCCGCTACCCAGCATAAGGTGATACGGCTTGGCCTTGTTCCTGCGGATCGATGCTTCCATGTCGATATAGGCATTATAAGGATCACCATCCCAACGAATCTTACTTCCCTTTTTCAGGGTAAAGCGCTCGCTTACGAGCATTGGAGAAGAGAATGGATAATACCCTTCGGTCACCTCGAAATCTCCAAACATGAAGAAATCCCCGTAGGTGTTCATCTCGATCTTCACGGAACCAATTCCGCGACCGTAGATCTTGTCATCCAGTAGTTCATCGAATAGCAGCTCGAATTCAGCGTCTTCATTGACCTTGAAGATCATGTCCATCGTGATGCCTTCAATGTCTCTGGTAGCTTTCTTGACCACCTTATTGCTTTGATCAACGAAGGATACGTATTCAACCAAGGCGTTCTCGTTATCAGAATAAACCGGTATGTATAGCTTGGTACCCTTATTCGATTCAGCGTTGATCTTCAGGTAAATATCATCAAGTGGCCCTTTGAACTCAATGTAACCGGTTCCGTACGCCTTTCCGTAGAACAAGTCATTATCCTCTTTCGTGGTGTTCATGGCCAATATGCTCTTGGCCTCCACCACGCTCAGATCGAGGACAAAATCATCGAAGAGATCATGCTTTATGCTCCCTTTTGCCTTGGCGGTATGTCCTTCTGGGTCCTTGATGCTCACATTGCTCAAGTCGATGGATCTTTGGGAGATGGAAACCCGGTCGTTCAGGATGAAATCCGTGTTGAGATAATCGACTTTGAATGCGACGTTCTTCATATCCATAAATCCACTGAGATCGGGATCATCAAAGCTTCCTTTCAATTTCATACGCGCATTCACAACTCCCCGGAAATTCGAAGCCAGCCCACTGAAGATGTTCTCAAATGGTTTCACACTTCCCTGATTCAACACTAGGTCGAGATCGAAGTTGTTGTGTTGCGTTCTCCAATCAACTCGACCATAGGTCCTGAGGTTCTTGAACATCCCTTCTTCTATACTCGCGTCAATGTCCATGACCAACGGATGCTCATTGGAGGTGGAAATGATCTTAAAGTTCCCCAGCGTATCACCATTGAAAACAAGGTCCTGAACCCTGAAATTTGCCTTCAAGAGCGGTCTGTCGAGCACCTGGTGCACATCGATGGTCCCGTTGGCGAATCCATAAACCTGCACATCCTGAGACGCAATGATGGGATTGATATTGGAAAGCTGGAATTGATTGAGCCAAATGGAGATCTTTTGATCCTTCTCAGATCCAATTCGACCGGTCAGGTACGCCGTTTCACCCTGCGAACTCAGCTCGAGGATCTCGATTACTGATTGCCCGTTCGTGAAGAAGAAGTTGTTCTTGTCGTTGATATCCCACCTTCTTCCGTAGCTGTACAAATGTGATTGCTCCAAACGCAATTGGATGGTATCGTCACCCAAGTGGAGTAATCCAAAGCTTCGCAGAGCTATGGCATCCGAAGTATCGGATACGTTCAGCAGGAAATCCACATCGTTTGGAAGAATACTAGCATTGAGCACCACTGAATGTGCAATGGATGAATCATTTTGCAACACAGAGCTGACATCGGTGGTCATGTTCAACAACTGGTGTGGTTTCTTGCGGATGTTCAGGAAATAGTCTTTGAGCACGTAGCTCCCTCTGGCGATCTCGTCCATACGCCCGTCTATCGCCAGACTTTTTTCCGCGGAATGATATTCACCGACAAAGGTTCCGTTACCCAGCTCGACACCATATGGCATGATCAGATCAAGCAGGTCACTCTGACGGATCTTGGCGTTGGCAGTGATCACAACCGGCTTTTTCATCGGATACTTGACCTCGTAATAGTCCGGGAACAAGGTTTCCAGGAAATCGGCGTAAACCCGGTTCAGCTCACTGAAAAGGAAGTTCCCTTTCAGATCCACATCGGCAAAATCTGTTCGAAGGATGATGCTGCGTTCGTCATTCTTGTAGCCCGAGCTGGCAAATAAATTGTTGATGCCGTAACTCTCTCCTTGCCTTAGGATCCTCAGATCCGTAGCGCTCAGCATCCCGTTGATCTGGTCGATGTGATTTCCAACGAGGTTCACATCAATATTAGCGCTGGCTATGCTCTTGACGGAGTCCAGCTTGAAGGCCAGGAGGTCGAATCTCTCGATCGAGGAGGTGAACTTGTACATTGACAACGCTCCTGTGAAATCCATGGTTCCGTTAAAGGTGAACTTCGCCTTTTGATCATCGCAGGTCGCCGAACCTTCAAAACTACCTGATGTGAAATGCCCTTCGGCATCAATATTCTTGACCTCTGTTCCGCGGATCACGATTCGATCCACAGTAGAAGTCACATCTCCCTGGAGGTCACTTCGGTTGCTCCCGGATGCATTGTCGAGGGCGATCTTGAAATCGCTTGTTCCCAGTTCTTCGGTACCGAGTAACTTTCCGATATCGAATGTTTTACCATCTACTTTCCCATCGAAATGAAGCATGTCCTTCTCATCTGTTGTGATATGGACATTTGCCGTAAGAAGTCCGAGTGCAGACTGGGCAGAACCATCTAGTGCGAAATCATTCAGGAACCCGGTGGCAAAACCCCGAAATCTCATTTTACCGAATTTATGGATCTCTTCTGGCAGTTCGCGCTGGATGAGACTCTCTATGTCCGTCGCAAAAGTGGTCGCATTGTCGATGTCGAGATCGACGTATGTGGTGTTGACATTGGGCAAACCCTTCATTCGCAGATCCCCTTCCAGCGAAGTATTGTTCCTGTTGCTGAGTTTGAGGTCTTTGATCTTGAAATTCGAAACCAATCCTGAAGCACTTCCCTTCAGATCGAAGGTATTCTCAATGAAAGGTCTTAGTTCATTGCTAAAGAGCGCAAGATCCTCGAATCCGATGCTCGTGTTCTCCAATTCAGCCCTGACCCGAACCCTATCGATGAAATCCGACAAGACCGGATATCCATCGTAGTCGAAGGCCAGATAGTGTTCGATACTGCTATTCGGTGTTCGAAACAGCATTTCGCTGAACTCCATTCCATACCAATGGATCTTTGCCTTGCACGCCAGATGCTTCAGTTCGAGACCGGAGTGCTCTATGGTGCTCATCTTCTTTACCTTGAAATCGAGAGAGTCCTCCAGAATACTCATGGACAGGATCTCGGTGTTGATCTTTTCAAATCGAAGATGCCTCTCGTTAAATCGTCGGTCAGTAGGAGCGTCATACGCCCTGAGGTCGTAGTCGAATGTTCCGTTGTTCAGTATGATCTTCTTTACCTGAATATGCATTGGTGGACCACCGGTTGGTTCCCCGCCCAATTCGGTGAGGAAAAGGTAGTTCAGCTCATAGGGTTTGCCATTCGAGTAAAAATTGACATGAGGTTCGTTGATCAGGAGTTCTCCGAGCACCACATCTCCATTCTTGCGGTCGATCTTGAGGATGTTCGTCTCCAGTCTCTTGATATGAAAAAGGCTGTCTCCTGCCTTATCCCAGATATTGACATCATCCAACACGAATCGGTTGGGGAATGACCATTCGATATGTCCAACCTCGACCTTTGTGCCGAGGACCTTCTCCATACTTTTTACGCCTTTTCTCAATACCATTTGCTGCACAGCCGGTACATTGACCAGCACACTAAGCACGGTACCCAGAGCAAGTACGATCAGGATGACGTACAAGGCTATTTTCAGTATTTTTGATGCTTTCTTTCTCAAGCGGAGGAAGTTCGTTAATATACGTCCTTCATAATCAGGAACCTAAATCAGATGTCAAAGCTGCGCAAAGTTATACTTGGTATCGAAACTTCGTGTGACGACACGGCTGCTGCTGTTTGTATAAATGGTCAGATCTTCTCAAATATTGTGGCTGACCAGGATGTTCACAGACAATATGGCGGTGTTGTGCCCGAATTGGCTTCCAGAGCACACTTACAACATATCGTGCCGGTTGTCGATCAGGCGCTCAAAACTGCCAAGGTCACCATGGACGACATCGATGCCGTGGCATATACTCAAGGTCCCGGATTATTGGGCTCCCTTTTGGTGGGTTCCACCTTTGCCCGAGGGATCACGTTGAGCTTATCGAGACCATTAATTGGGGTCAATCATTTGCAGGCACACGTGTCTGCTCATTATATTGATGAGCCCATACCACCATTCCCTTTCCTTTGTCTGCTTGTAAGCGGTGGACATACGCAGATCATCCGGGTCGACTCACATTCCGAGATGGAGATCCTGGGTACAACTTTGGATGATGCGGCCGGCGAGGCATTCGACAAAGCGGCAAAGATCCTTGGATTGGATTACCCCGGTGGACCTATCATCGATCAACATGCCAAGGCAGGCAACGCGCTTGCGTATAAATTCCCTGACTCCCGTGTGGGTGCACTCGATTTCAGTTTTTCAGGACTGAAAACAGCCTTTTTGTACTTCATCAAGGACGGTCGGAAGAAGGATCCCGGGTTCGTTGAATCAAATTTAGAGGACATCTGTGCATCACTTGAGCACACTATTGTGTCTTACTTACTGAGAAAGTTGGAGCAAGCGGTGGAAGAAACGGGCATTAAGCATGTGGGAATAGCCGGTGGAGTATCGGCAAACTCGTTGCTGCGCAGTCGTTTCACAGCATTGGGAAAACAGAAAGGCTGGAGAACGTACATACCTGCGTTCGAGTATTGTACGGACAATGCGGCCATGATCGCGACTTCTGGATACTACCAGTATCTGTCGGAAGATTTCCAATCGCTCGATTCCGTTCCGTTCGCTCGGTACGATAATTGATTTGATTCCGATAATGAGAAAGTTCTTACCACTGATCGCGTTGTTCCTGACAACCACTTTTACTTATGCTGTCAACGAAGACAGCAGCTATTTCAGGAAATATAAGGTCACCAATGTCAAGGTGATGTTGCGTTTACCCATGTTGATCAACAAGACGGACACTTGTCTGTTCCGAGAAAGGGAGATCAACGACAAGGGTTTGACCACAAAGATGATCATGGACAATGGCTGCCTGGGATACGAAAGCAGGGTGGAGACCAGCTATACGTATGACGAACGCGACAATATCGTCGGCATACAGGTCATGGAAAATGATAAGATCCAAGCTCTCGTTTCCTATGAGTTCGACTCGCTGAACAGGGAAGTGAAAGAAGTATATCGATGGTTTGAACCTTATCCCGACAGCAGTACGAACATCACTACGTATTCATCCATGGATAAGGAATTCGACTCATTGGTCACGATGACATTTGTTCAAGGGGATACCCTCATCAACAAGAGGAAGTATTTCTGGAACAACGGGAAGAAGATCAAGATCGCTGAATTCAACGGTGTGACCGGCAAGCAGGTGTCGCAAACGATCTTCAAATACGACCTGCAGAACAGATTGAGCCGATACGAATACTCCAACTTTGAAGAGTATGATGTGGATCAGGTCACGACGTACACTTATAACGACAAGGGTCGAGTATATCGGACCGAAGATGTCTTGAATGAAATGAAGGCCGAATTCTACTATTACCACAGCGGATTGAAGGGTAAGTCGTTCTATTACAACAAGTTCGGAGATCTCGAACGAGAAGAATTGTACGAATACGAGTTCGCAAAATGATGAATTGGCTACTGATCGGATTAGGTGGAGCATTGGGTGCAATTGGTCGTTATGGTGTGTCGACCGTAATGAAACCGGCATCTGTTGACGCATTTCCTAAGCACACTCTGATCGCCAATCTGGTGGGTTGTTTGCTCATTGGAGTCATGTTCAGGATCCCATTGAAAGGGAATGAGTGGGTCTGGCAATTGCTGGTGATGGGACTCTTAGGAGGATTCACCACATTCTCGAGTTTCGGATTGGAGAGTTTTCAACTCATCAAGGCCGGCAAAACTGGAATTGCCGTCACATATATTCTCGCAAGCACTTTGGGTGGTTTACTTTGCGTTCTTCTAGGGTATGGATTGGCAAAGAACTTGCAGTAACTGGAATATTGAAATGAGAGGACAATTGACACGAAATGTGATGAAGGGAATT
>VMDK01000043.1 GCA_008080835.1 Sphingobacteriia bacterium
TATTGTACACTTTTTAGTCAATTCCTCCTTGTCATAAGCCGTTTTTCACGGTTTCTCACTTAGAATCAAGGCTTTTCACGATTGGAATATGCTTTGAACTATATCAAGCGAACCAAAAGGACGAATTATGAAAAGAAAAATTACTCTCTCAATCATTTTAATGGTCGGCGCTCTGTTAAGCCAAGCTTATCCGGGAGCATCCCGACTTCACCTGGACCTCTTCAATGACGGACAGTTCATTGTAACCGTCGATGGTCAGAGATTCTATGACGTCCGGGGACAATTGACAGTGAACGGACTTGATCCCGGAACGCACCGAGTACGTGTCGTGGAAGTTTTCCGCGGTCGACATGGTCAACGCCGTGGAAGAACCGTTCTCTACAATGGAAGTGTGAACATCCCGTTCCGCTCTGCAGTATTCGCCCACATGACAGGCAACATGCAGCTGAGGGTCAGCGACATTCAGCGTCTGCCAAACCAGAGGGCTAATCGCCGAACAGACCGTCGCAGAGCACCGGATTACCGTCAGCCAAGGGACATGCGCTACCCGGGTTACGGAAGGAGCGGTGGCAACAGAGGCTACGACAACCGTGGATATGGTAACCGGGGCTATGGAAACCGTAGCACCAACCCTACAGTTCATCGAGGGAATGCCGGCGCTTTCAATGCTTTGAAGGTGACCTTGCGCAACACGTCGTTTGACAAGGAAAAACTGCTTATTGCCAAGCAATACTCCAACAATCATCGCATGACTTCTGCCCAAGTTGCGGATATCATGACCATGTTCAGCTTCGACTCGAACAGACTGGAATTTGCGAAGCATGCGTGGCATAATGTGATCGACCCGCAGAACTACTTTCTCGTGAACCGATCATTCAGCTTCAGCAGTTCAACAAGAAAACTCGACGCCTATATCAACGGCGGACGCAGATAAATTTTCTATCCAAGTACGCTTATGGCCTCATTCGGGAGAATGGGGCCTTTTTTTGGGTTTCGGGTGTCGGGCCATAGGCAGGCAGGGTTCGGGTATCGGGACCCCAACAGTTCATTCTTTGTGAAAATCTCTGTGTTCTTCCGCCAAAGGCGGACAAGCTGTGTCCACGCCAGAGGCGGGCAAGCTCTGTGGTTCAATTTTCTTCAACACACAACGAAAGACCAATTTCACAGGAACACAACCGACGCTTAAATTCGTTTTAACCCTAGGGTTTTATTAAACTTGCAATCCTTTTTTCCCATGTCATCTACTAAAACGAAAAGCAGTTCCAAGAAGAACATCGATATCGCGTTGTTGCGACGCGCGTACACACTCATGTGCAAAGCTCGCGCGATGGCCGACATCTACGATGAGCACCGACAGATCACGAAGTATGTGCACTCCACATCACGCGGTCATGAGGTGATCCAACTGGCCACTGCCTTTCAACTGGAGAGTTATGATTGGATCGCACCCTATTATCGCGATGAATCGATCCTCCTTGGGATCGGCATGGAACCATATGAGCTGATGCTTCAGCTCCTGGCTAAAGCAGACGACCCGTTCAGCGGAGGTCGATCCTACTATTCGCACCCTTCTTTGAACCGCGAGCACATGCCTAAGATGGCGCACCAAAGTAGCGCCACAGGAATGCAAGCTATCCCGACCACGGGAATCGCACAGGGGATCCAATATCTCGAAAGCCAAGGTCTGGGTAAAGAGGACGAAAAACCGGTCGTTGTTTGCTCGCTCGGTGATGGATCCGTCACGGAAGGAGAAGTGAGCGAAGCCATGCAAATGGCCGTTCTGCACCAAATGCCGATCATCTACCTGGTTCAGGATAACGATTGGGGAATCAGTGCGAGCGGTGACGAGATGAGGGCTATGGATGCCTATGAATTCGTGGCAGGATTCAAAGGCATGAAGCGAGTTCGATTGAACGGAAGCGACTTCATCGATTGCTACGAAGGCATGCGAAAGGTGATCCGCGACGTTCGTAAGAACCGCAAGCCATATGTGGTACATGTAAAGGTGCCGTTGCTTGGCCATCATACAAGTGGAGTACGCAGAGAATGGTATCGCGATGATCTGGATGAACATCTGAAAGATGATCCGTTCCCGATGCTTCGTACTTTGCTGGAAGAACTGGGAGAAGAAAAAGAATGGCTGGACAATACTCAGGAGACAGCCAAAGAAGAGATAACAGCAGATTTCCAAAAGGCGATCGACGCTCCGGAACCAACGGCTGAAAGTCTCACGCATCATATTCTGGCTCCAACGCCGGTCACTGAAGAAACAGGGGAACGCTCTCCTGCCGGTGGTGAGGAAGTCATCATGGTTGATGCCGCTCTGCACGCCATGGACGAGATCCTGAAGAAGCATCCCGAAGCATTGCTCTACGGTCAGGATGTTGGGATACGTCTTGGTGGAGTATTCCGTGAAGCAGCTACCCTCGCTCAGAAATACGGAATAGACCGAGTATTCAATACTCCGATCCAGGAAGCGTACATCGTCGGAAGCACCGCCGGTATGAGCGCAGTTGGTTGCAAGCCTGTGGTGGAGATACAATTTGCCGATTATATCTGGCCGGGAGTGAATCAACTGGTCACTGAATTGAGTAAATCAACCTACCTGAGCATGGGCAAATTCCCGGTAGGATCCGTGATCCGTGTTCCGACCGGAGCTTATGGCGGTGGAGGTCCATACCACAGTGGGACGGTAGAATCGAGCATATTACCGATCAATGGTATCAAGATCGCTTATCCTAGTAACGCTGCGGATATGAAGGGGCTCATGAAGTCGGCCTTCTACGATCCAAACCCGGTGGTCATGTTCGAACACAAGGGATTGTACTGGAGTAAAGTTCCCGGAACGGAAGAAGCGAAAACCGTTGAACCGGATAAGGACTATATCATCCCATTCGGTAAAGCACGAATAGCTCTTGAAGCCGACGCACAGCAAGTTGAAATGGGAGATTCCGTTGGTGTCATCACCTACGGTATGGGAGTTTATTGGGCCAAAAGCGCAGCGAAGCATCTGAATGGTCGCGTTGAGATCCTTGACCTAAGGACACTCGCACCATATGATGAGGATGCGATCTACGATCAAGTCCGGAAACACGGAAAGATCCTTGTGCTGACTGAAGAGACTTTGAATAACAGTTTTGCCGAAGCCATCGCCGGAAAGATCGCTCGTGACTGTTTTGAATCACTCGATGCTCCCGTCATGACTATGGGTAGCGTCGACACCCCGGCAGTTCCGTTGAACATGGGATTGGAGCAGGTTATGCTTCCTACTGCCGAGAAGGTTCAACAAAAACTCGAAGAAATTCTCGAATACTGATCTGAAGCAGAAATCAGCGGGCTTTCGTATCTTCACATTCTTAAACAAGAAGGTCATGAAGAAGGTCAATTGGTTATTGGTGTTAGCGGTCGTCGTTGGTTTCGTGTGTGGAGGAATGGCCGTTGCAGGAATTGAAGATCTTGGACACGAAATGTATCCACCGCCTGACGGTGTGGACATGACCGTGAAGGAAAATGCCAAACAATATGTGGAGACCGCACCTCCTCTCGCTCTCCTGATGATCCCGATCGCCTGGTTAGCAGGTACGTTCATTGCCTCCTTCATCAGCACATTGATCTGTCCTTCACAATGGAGAACGATTCTATTTGTGATCTCTGCAGTGTTCCTCGTACTGAGTGTTGCTATGCTGATCACTTTCCCGAGCACTTGGTACATGTGGGCGATCCCATTGCTGTTGCTCTTCCCGTTTGGATTTATGGGAACCGGTGTTGCCCGAATGATCAGGAAGTGATCAGAGTTTCACGTCCCATTTGTCTCGTAACCAGTTGCCGATAAAGTTGAATGAAACCACCAACAGCATAATGGCTATTCCCGGCGCAAGGGCGAGATGTGCCGCGTCGAAAGCGATATAGCTGTAATTCTCCTTCAGCATTTGTCCCCAGCTGGGAAATGGTGGCTGCACGCCTAATCCAAGAAAGCTCAATCCTGCCTCCAGCAAAATGGCCGAGGCAAAGTTCGCCGCACAGATCACGACGATAGGGCCCGTGAGATTTGGAAGGATGTGTCGCAACATGATGCGGATATCTGAGAAACCTAGAACTCTGGCCGCTTGTACGAATTCCTGCTCTCGTAAACTGAATACTTGTCCGCGTACTATGCGCGCCAACTCCACCCACATACTGAGCCCAACTGCCACGAAGATCTGCCAGAAGCCCTTGCCCAAAGCAAAGGTGATCGCGATGACCAGGAGGAGTGTGGGAAGCGACCAAACCACATTCACCAGCCACATCACCACTTTGTCAACCCAACCTTTGTAATAGCCGGCAAGGATCCCCAATGCGATCCCCAGGACGAGCGAGATCAGGACCGATATCAAACCGACCGACAGCGAAATGCGTGTTCCCAAAAGAACACGGGACCAAACATCACGGCCGTAAAGATCGGTGCCGAGTCTGAATTTTCGTTGTACGATCCGCGGATATTCCTCGGTTTCAACATCGGTCAAGTATCCAAATTTTTGCCATGCGGCGAATGAAGTGTCACCTTGATTATCGTAAAGAAACAAGAGGCTGCGTTGCTCTTCTCCCCGAGTGAGTGTGGTAAAAAATCCTGCCCTCGGACTTTCTTTCTCCTCCACGAACCAGGCCTTATACCCGGGCTTCTTCAAAGCAATCCCAAGCTCCATCAGGTTGCTGCTTTGGGAGCTGTCTGGAAGGATGGTATAACCAAGGATCGCCACCAACAAACAGATCCCCACGAATGCCAGTCCGAATATGGCGGTATAATTTATCTGTCGTTTCAAGGGCTTTAGAGGATTCAAAGAAAAGCCCTTTTTACCATTTCTACATCAGGCCGGAGATCAGATATGTAGCCATCCAACTGAAGGGGATTGCAAAGAGGAAGAACCATGCATTCATCCCTATCTCTCCCACCCTGAATATCCAACCTTTGGGAATTTCATACATGGGATAGTACGCGAACTGTGTCCAGATCTTACCGATCTAGTAGAATGCTACGATCACACTGAATCCAAGGGCGATGGGTCCACCCCGCAGGAGGTGTTCAACCATGAGGATGGACATCAGGCCGAACGAAAAATTCAATCCTTGAATATAGTAGCCATACGTCTTGGCGATCTGGCGGTTCAATGGCCTCAGGTTCTTAATATCATTGTACCAGTCGAAAACTTTGTGGCGCACAAAAGGATAGATGAGTGCGGTAAATATTTGACCAAAACCGGCAGTAATAATAAGCCAATCCGGAGGTGCGGTGATATTCATGTCATTGTGGTTTTTGTGCACTGATGATGAAGTAACTGAAGGTCTTGTTGTCGAGACCTAAGACGATGGACTGAATAACTGCTTTGATGTTCTTCAAGTTTTCCCGGCCAATGTGCTTGCCTTTGAGCCACTCTCCCAGAAAAAATCGGATCACGACATGAGGAGTGTGCATCACGGAAGGTGCCACATGAGCTCGTGCATCTTCGAACTTGATATCAGTAAATCCGGCTGCTACGAGCTGCTCTTTCATCCATTTGACATCTGCCAATTCCACACGCCAGTTATCCTTGAAGCCATCATAGGCCGCTTTGGAAAGGGCCGATTTTGGATCGTCACTTTGCCGTTTGAAACAATCGGTCACCACAAACCGAGCACCCGGTTTCAGTAAACGATGTACTTCCTTTAGGAAGCGTTTCTTATCCATGGAATGACACATGCTCTCCACTGCTGTCACCCCATCGGCACATTCGTCGGGAAGGGGAACGTGATGGTAGTCGGCCAGTAACAGGCGAATGTCCTCCGCCATTTCTTCCTTGCGGTTGAGCCTGTGCCCCATTTTGATGTGTTGACGATGTTCACTCCGACCGCATTTTCACTGACACCGTTTCGGATCAATGCTCGACAAGTAGCTCCAACACCACATCCCATATCAACAACTCGTTCGGCTTGTTCTGCGAGTTCCAGTTTGTCGAACACTCTGCGGTTCATATTCTCCAACATTCGTTCTCTCATGAAAATCTCATACCACCTGTTGAGATAACCGTAATGCATGTTGAATCCTTTGCTCCAATAGGCATAGTCGACCGTAGCCTTGTTGTAAAATTCGATGACGCTCTCATACTTGGTTTTAGGAAGAGCGCCTTTGTTGAAAGCCGAAACAGGAAGGGTGATCTTAGTAGTCGTCATAATTAACTTATTTTATTTTCAATATTTACTGAAACTTTGTTACAAAATTTTTTACTTCTTCATGAGCCATTTGAAAAATCGATTTCCATCGAGTTTTCCGATCAGATCGAGCATGGAATCCGCCTTCTTGGCCACTTTCTCTACATCACGGGTTACGCGTTTGAATTCCTTGACCTGTTCACTGGACCCTTCCACATCCCGAACCTCCTGAAGCATGGTCAGGAGAGGCTCCAGTTCTCTCCTCTTTCGCTCCTTGCTCACCAATCGAGCAATTTCCCACATGTCTTTTACGGAATAGAAATACTCTTTGCGATCTCCGGGTTTAAAGGATTTTCTCACAACACCCCAGGAGATCAGTTCGCGAACATTCATATTGGCATTTCCTCTGGAAATATTGAGCTTAGCCATGATGTCATCCGTGCTGAGCGGCTGCGTGCTTATTAAAAGAAGCGCGTTAATCTGCGACATGGTACGGTTGATCCCCCAGCTTGCGCCGAGTTGTCCCCACCCCTGAATGAATTTTTCTTCTGCTTCTTCGAATTTCACGAAATAAAGGTAGCCCAATTTTTATAACTTTCAATACTTTTTGAAAGTTTAATTTTTCGCTACGTAAATCGTGAGCCTGGCAAGTGTCGTTATTCCTTGACGAACTTGATGCGATTGAGCCCGTGTTCATCCGTGATCTCGAGGAAATAGATCCCCGGGGAAAGAGGCGAAACATCGATCTGATAATCGCTTTGTTGAATGAACTCAAAGGTCCGGTCGACCAACTTGCCATTCACATCATAGATCTCCCAGTCGTATTGTAGAGGTGTTCCCGGCAACTTTTGGATATTGATCGAAGTACTCGCAGGGTTCGGATATACCTGGTAACCAGAATTTCGAAGATTCTCATACCCGAGATTCTCGATCTTGATCATCACTGTGGTATCATCTGAGCCGCAATCGTTGGTTGCGGTGAGGACCACCATATAATCTCCATCCTGCAAATAACGATGAAACGTATTTCGATCGGTATTGTCGGAGCCGTCGCCAAAATCCCATAAGTACGAGTCAGCGTTTTGAGAAGTATTGGAGAATGTCACGTCCCTTGCCGTAAGCGAATACCTGAACCCGGCTCGTGGCAATGGATCTACCTCTACCCGGACCGAATCCTGAGAGAAACATCCTATGGCGTTGCTAGCGGTCATGGTATAGGTCGTCGCCTCCGTCGGGCTAACAGGCAAAGTCTTACCGGATTGGCCGGTGTTCCATTCAAAAGTCGCATCGTCGTTTGACACAACCTCCAAAGTGATCGTGGATCCTTCACAGATCGTGGTATCATTACTGATGCTGATCACAGGCCTCTTTCCGACTTCCACTTCCACGCTATCACGTCCCACACATCCATTACTTCCTTCCACATTCACGTAGTAATGTTTGGTGGTCAGAGGTAAGAAGTTATAGCTCGCGGTTTGAGGTCCTCCATCCCAATCGTATGACACACCGCCTGATGCTTCCAGAGTGACTCGCTGTCCGAAACATACGGCGGTATCGTTAGAGACTGTGATGTCGGGTCCAGCTGTGGTGGTCACATTGACCGTGTCAAAATCACTACAACCCAAAGCATCCTTACCCTCTACGATATACTGCGCATCAGCAAATGTTCGTACCGCATACGTGCTATTGGCCGGACCATTGAGCCATTGGTAGCTGTTGGCTCCGGAGGCGTTGAGCAAGAGTTTGTACCCGGCACACATAGTGGTGTCTGCAGTCGCCTCAACAGTAGGTTGACTGGCTGTAACGTTTACGCTCAAGCGACGCGTACAACCATTGGTCGTATCAATGATAACGTCCACTCGGGCATCGTCAAGCACCTGGTAGTTCCAGTCCCTGTTAGCAGGACCATCGACCCATTGATAACCACTTCCTCCGGATGCTTTTAACGTGATGAAATCTCCCTTACAGGCGGTAGTATCGTCACTAATGATGCCGTCAGGAGTACGGTTGATCACAATGTCCTTGGTGGCTGTTGTCTTCGCTCCGCAGCGGTTGTAACCAGTCAGCGATACGCTGAAAGAGTTTTCCGGAGTCAAGGTTTGCAGCTCCTTTGTCGGATTCTGGAAGAGGTTACTTGGAGCCCAGTCGTATTTGAAAGCACCCGAAGCCTGAAGATTATACTTTTTCCCTGAACAAGCCGTGTCTAAAGCAATAATCTTGGTGTCAGGATATGGAGTACGGCCCAGGTGCATTCTAACCATGAACAAACCTGTGAATCCAGCGTCTGCTATTTCTGTCCACGCGCCACCCCCGCCTCTGAAAAAGGATACATTGGGTGTATAAAAGAAATCGGAATAACCAACATTGGCATTGTTGATAGTAAGCTGTTTGACTGATACAAAATATCTTCCTTTTTTAAGAATTCTAGGACAACTCAACGCTGCAGTATAGTATCCCCCTCCTCTGTAGTAGATTACAGCAGTTGAGTCTATGACATTTCCAGGGACATTCGAACCAAACTCATATAGTAACAATTTAACAGAATCCCCAGTTCCCGCAAGATTCCCTATATGTGCACCCAAGCTCGTTAAGGTATCCCCTTCAACGAGTTCAAACATACTTCCAAGTTCTCCATTTGCAGCTCCATTGAATCCTAAGCCTAGTGTAAGTGAATCGTTATCTCGAGAGTATATACTATCGTTCAAACGCATATAGACATTGAAAGTATCGTTCGCTGCATTTGCGTCAGACTGGTCTGCTTTTACAAAGATCTTGGTGACATAATTAGCCGTAGTAGATAATAAATGCTTCCTCGCGATGAATCCGGTGTCTTTTTCCTGTATGGTCAATGAACCGATATTTACACTATCAATATAGGATCCATTTTGGGCCAATATCTTGACATTCGTTGCCGTTTTTACTCCCCGGTTCGTGGCCACACCTCCAAATGTGATACTGTCGTTCTGAGAAAAAGGAACATGATGATACAGACTAGGGAATAACAGGGATTCGGTAAGTTCCAACTCTTGATCAGGTGGATTGGCCTCTTCAATTCTAAAATCGTCAATGGCCATATCGCTTCTGAAATCCCTGCCAATCACTGCCCTGATACGGATGCGAATACCCGATCTTTGATACAAGTACAACGGGATCGTAACAGCCTGCCATCTCTCACCTTGATCGCCCGAGACGGACCAAACATCCGTAACCCACTTGGTTGAATCAAAAACGTCAATATGCAAACTACCCATCGCGGCTCCATGCATGTGATACGCCAATTTCACATCGTAATATTTAATACCACTCAGGTCAAAACAAGGGCTTATCAAATTTGCCACTGTATTCGCACAGGCATTACCCGTTGCACTCGCTTCTGTATACATATAGATCCCTGACGAAGTACCAGGATTAAAATCTCTCCCACCAGGCGCTCCACTTGTCGAATCAGTAGAACCTGGCCCCGTCCCAACAGACCCTGTTCCACTGCTGTCGGACCGCCACTCACCTCCATCACTCTGGTCTTGAATCCAACCATTCGCTGTATCACCTCGAACTGAAGTGTTGCATACAGATTGAATGTTGATCGAATCAAAATCTTCAAAATCCTCTACATAGGGGAATGAACTGATACACTGCGCATTGAGTTCCGTGATATTGAAAAAGCTCACAAAAAATAACACAGCGAAACCGGAGAAAAAACGGATCGTTTTCATAATGACAGGATTGGTTTTACATAGCATACTGACATCTATTTTACACAAAATAGAGGATTGCAACAAGAAATATCAAAAGGCCTTCTCTCCGATTTTTCCTATTAAGCGTAAAAACGAAATATCTCTGTGTGAATTTGAACCCTGGAAATAGAAATTCACACATACCGAAAACGTGTCCACAACGCGTCTGTACTTCACCTTTCGGTGTAAATTTGCACACTCAACAGAAAGGAATCACCATGACTGAAGTTACCGTTGAAACCGCCAAAGAACTGGGACTACTCCCGGAAGAGTTTGACCTCATTTGTGAGGAGCTGAGCCGTACGCCCAATTTCAATGAATTGAGCATCTATTCAGTTATGTGGAGCGAGCACTGCTCCTACAAGAATTCCATTTTCTGGTTGAAGAAATTGCCGAAGGAAGGTCCAATGATGCTGGCCGAAGCCGGTGAAGAAAATGCCGGTCTGGTCGATATCGGAGAAGGACTTGCGTGCTGCTTCAAGATCGAATCGCACAACCACCCGTCTGCACTGGAACCGTACCAGGGTGCAGCAACAGGTGTTGGAGGGATAAACCGCGACATCTTCTCTATGGGTGCCCGACCGATCGCACAGCTCAACTCTCTGCGCTTCGGGAATATCTCCACCGATCGAACACGACGATTGGTCAAAGGAGTGGTAAAAGGTATCGGTGACTACGGAAACTCTTTTGGGATCCCAACGGTAGGAGGAGAAGTATACTTCGACGACTGCTACGAGACGAATATCCTGGTGAACGCGATGAGCGCAGGGATCGTGGAAGTAGGCAAAACGGTCAGCGCTTCAGCGGATGGACCGGGCAACCCAGTTTACATCTTCGGATCGCGTACCGGCAAGGATGGTATACACGGAGCTGCATTTGCGTCGAAAGACATCTCAGAAGATTCTATGGACGATCTGCCTGCTGTTCAGGTGGGTGACCCTTTCTGGGAGAAACTAATTCTCGAAGCGACCATGGAACTCATCGAATCAGGAGCTGTGGTAGGGTTGCAAGACATGGGTGCAGCTGGGATCACTTGTTCCACTTCGGAAATGAGTGCGAAGAGCGGCACGGGAATGAGCATAGACCTGGATAAGGTTCCATTACGACAAGATGATATGACCGCCTGGGAGATCCTCCTTAGCGAATCACAGGAACGCATGCTTGCTGTGGTCGAAAAAGGACGAGAAGCAGATGTTGAGAAGATCCTGCATAAGTGGGATCTCATGTTTGCCCAGATCGGTGAGGTGAACGATACCGGCCGAGTGGTATTCTATAGAAATGGCGAGCTCGAAGCTGACCTGCCAGCGGACCATCTTGTATTGGGTGGAGGTGCTCCAGTATATGAGCGTGAATTCGAACGTCCGGCGTATATGGACAAGATCGATGCCTTCTCGACGGACGACATCAGCGAACCTCAGAATCACAAGAAAGTGGCGAAGTTCCTCGCTGGATTGCCAAATATCGCTTCCAAGCGTTGGGTTTATCAGCAATATGATTCCATGGTAGGAACTGTGAATCAAAGCACAAATAAACCTACGGATGCTGCCATCGTTCAGATCAAAGGGACGGATCGCTCCCTTGCACTTACAGTGGATTGCAACACAAGATACGTCTATGCCGATCCTGAAGTAGGAACTTCGATCGCCGTAGCCGAGGCAGCACGAAACATCGTTTGTGCAGGAGGTATCCCATCAGCGATCACGAACTGCCTGAACTTCGGGAACCCATACGACAAAGGCGTATACTATCAGTTCAAGAATGCCATCATGGGTATGAAGGCTGCTTGTGAGAAATTCGGAACTCCGGTGACCGGAGGTAATGTGAGTTTCTACAATCAGAACACGGAAGATGGTACCGCAGTCTATCCTACCCCAACCATCGGAATGGTAGGATTGGTGGAGAATCAGGACTACGTAACTAGCCTGGATTTCAAGAACGAAGGTGACGTGATCATCCTACTTGGACGAGACGTAGCGAGCATTGGTTCATCACAATATGTATCCAAATTTCACGGAATAGAGTTTTCACATGCTCCGCATTTTGATCTGGACGAAGAATATGACGTGCAGCAACTGACCAGTCGATTGATCCGTACCGGAAAAGTGGAAAGTTGCCACGATATCTCTGAAGGAGGCCTGTTCATCAATATCCTCGAAAGCTGCATGCCGAGTGGGTTTGGTGCCGACATCAAAACCAATCAAAGCGAACGCACCGATGTGTATCTTTTTGGTGAGAGTCAAGGTCGCATCGTGATCTCTGTAAAACCGGAGAACCTCCCATTCATCCAAGCTGAACTCGACGCCAGCGACGTCCATCACAAAGTGATCGGTGAAGTGAGTGGCAACCACATCTTTGTCGATGACGAAGACTTCGGAAGCGTGCTTGAATACAAAGAGATCTACGACAACGCCCTGGAAGAGAAGTTGGGACTGTTGGAAAAAGCGTAGCGATCTCCTAAAAAAATAATCCTTTCGCGGGTATTTACCCGTGATTGGATCAGACCAACACTATTAAATTGGACTTTGTCAGGGATAAATATCCGCGACAGCAGGACAGAATTTGTAGGTTAAAGGCATGCCTCTAACCTACAAAAATGGCTTAATACGCTGAATTAAAAGCGAAGCTTCAACCCGAACAGTAATTGTCTCGGAGCAAGGAAACGCGCAGGGTTATTGGGAGGTGTCCCACTTTCTTCCGGACCGATGTAGCGAGGATCACGCCAGTTGTTTGGAACATCATCACCCTCTCGGTATGCGTCACCAGTCACCGGGTTGATCAACTGAGCGTTTTGGTTGTTCCACAAGTTCCGAGCCTCCACACTCAAGGTGATGCCTTTTTGCTTGTCCTTCACAAAGCGGAACGTTCGATTGACCTTCAGATCGGTGTTGATCCAGGGTTTTGCTCGCTCCTGCAAGTACTGATCGATCTGAGTAGCGTAGAGCGGTCGCCCAAGTGTATTGTACCCTTCTAGTTCCTGAGGAGTATAACGGTATCCGCTTTGGAAATTAGTCGAAAGGAAGAATTGCGTATTCTTGAGCCAGTTGGGGAGGAAGTGTAACGCTGTATCATAATTCAGTGCGATCCCGACGGTGGTATTCCAAGGGCGGTCCCAGGCCAGGAACTGCTCCGTGCTCAGCGGCACCTCACCTGTTTGAGCGATCTGTAAGCTCGATTCTCTGGCAGAGTTGGACTTACCTCGTGCGACTTGATAGGTCAGGTTCCAGAAGGTTCTGAAGTATTCTCCGATGCGATATTGCAGCGAGAATTCTGCACCCAGGATCTTGGCATAATCCTGATTGATGAACATGACCTTCGTCACCGGACGACCTGTCTGATCCTTCACGATCACTGAGCGCGATACGATGTAATCAAATCGGTTGTTGTTATAGCCCGCCAGCGTGATGGCAAAATCCCGTGTGATCTGTGATTTGTAACCTACTTCATACGCTACGTTCACCTCCGGGTTCAGGTCCGGGTTCCCCAAATTGGAAAGGAAGGAACGATCCTGATATTCCGGATCGAGTCCGGCATACACAAAGCGAGGATGCGGCAGGCGCATGCTGTGGCTGTAATTAAAATACAAGCTGTTGTTCGATGTAACCGGAAAACTCACATTGACCTTGGGGAGTAATCTCACTTTGTAGCGCAAGCCAAACAGTCCGAAGGTGTTCTCCATATAATCCTCCCGCACCTGATCGATCACGGGAGCATTCGGATCGTTCACTGCATCATCGGCGAATTTGCCCGGAGCCCAGTAATTCAATCTCATACCGAGGGAGGCAATGATGCCTTTGTATTTGATCTTATCCGTCACATACAACCCGCCATTGTTAGGCTTCACACGCCAGATATCGTTGGATGATCCAATGGAGATCGATGGCGTTGAAACGGAGTCATTGATCTGGATGGGAGCTCCAACCCAGGGGCGACTCACATCAACCCATTGGTAGTCATTGAACTTATGTTCAAATCCAAATTTGAACTGATGTTTTTGATTCTTGGGGAAATAGCTCAATGAGCCTTTGAAGGTCAATTCATTCACATAGTGATCGTGCCAAGTGCCACTGATCCCGCCGTTATTGATAAGTCCCGGACCGGGTAAAACGAATTGGACATTCCCATTCGGATTGAAGACCTCTACCGGATCGGTCACTATGGACTCTTCATCGTAGATCGATTCCACGGTTTCGGATCTGAATGCACGACCATTTGCATCAGCTCGAAGGTTGGTAAATAACCGACCCACTGTTCCACTGAGGATCAGTTTCTCATTGATCGTATGCCGGACATTCAACGCCGTCAGGTTTGCTTGATGCGTATAGGTTGTCGCATTGTCGAGATTCAAGCTTCTATTGAACTGGAAACCTGGCGCCAAGATGGCATCAAACCCAACGATCTGCAGCGTTCGCGTATTCTGGTTCACCATCAAACTGTGCTGGTTCGTCAGTGTGAATTTGGTTCCAGCTCTTGGGCTGAAACTCAACTTGACCGTATGTGTGTATTGGTTGGCTTGTCTGGGAGCCCAGAACGAATCATTGTTCGTGAACAAAGAACTATGCAACTGATTTGCGGTAGGGCCGAAATAATTATCGGACAAACGCATGGTCACGTTATTAAAGAAAAGCAGCTTCTTCTTCGTACCCGGGATTGCCCCTCCAATGCTGAACTCACCGACGTCAGTATTCCACGCCCAGGGCTGATCAATGAATCCGAGATGGTCGCTTTGCCAGTTCAAACTCCATTGCAGGTTCTCGGTTCCTTCCCGGATAACTGTGGAGATCACTCCGGCTGATCCGTCACCGTATTCTGCACCGGCGCCACCGGTGACCAGTTCGAGTTCACCAATAGATCCCGATGCCACTTCCACACCAAATCCGGTTCCTGCAAGTGGATCCTGTGCCGTGATATTATCGACCACATATTGCGTCTCATAGACCCTGGCACCACGGATCTGCAGACCGTCTGTGGTTTTGCTGACCCCCGCTTGCATGGCAACCACTTCTTTAACGTCGCGCACGTTCATTTCTGCGATGTCCTTGCGTTGTACCGTAACCCTTGAATCGGCACCATCCAGTTTGACGATCGCCTTTTTCCCGATCACCTTGACTGTTTCAAATGAATTGACTTGCGAAGTCATCGGTGCATTCAGTGTAGTAATCTTACCGCGTTGGATGCGAACACCCGTGAAGACCTTCTCCACGTAACCTACGTAAAATACTTTGACCGTATAATCTCCCGGTTTGATACCCTCGATCGAGAAGTTTCCATCTTCATCGGAGATCCCACCATGGTACGTCCCTACTATCGATATTGTGGCACTGAACAACGGATCTTTGGTGTCCATGTCCGTCACTGTTCCCCTTAAGGTGCCATACAGCTGCGCTTGCGCCAAAGCGGCTATCATGACGAGAAGTGTCGATATGGAAAGGCGTCTTATCACCAGTTGAATTCTTCGTTGAATATTTTATCAAACAGCGAATTGAGTGCTGAAGGATCCTTACTGAATCGGTACAGCTCCACTCCGAAGAAGACTTGCTTCGTGTTGCCATTCTCCTCACGAATCACCCCCACGATATCTGTTCCTTTCCAGGCGCCGAACGCTTTTAATTGGGCCTTGTAGATCGGTTTGGCATCGATGGTCGGCACAAAAGGATCCGCACCCAAAAGCAAGGACGTAGGACTCAAGGATGGGAAACCGGCCTGATCGGAATAGATAGAACTATCCGTTTCGATCACGGCCTGCCCACTTGTTTGACTTAGGCTATCGACCGGAAATGCTCCTCTGATATCCACCGGATCAAAACCGGGTGGGAAACTGGTTGTCACAAATGACTTTCCTCCACCATCGGTGAAATTCTGCATAACCGGAGCAGCAAATTCCAGCAAAATCGCAGACTGACCGGTTAGTGGATTAGCGAACAATGACTGATCCGTGTTGAACATGAGCTTGTCGTACATCTCCGTCAGCAAGGTGAATGTAGGATTCCAAAACACAGGTTGGTTCTTACCGTTTCCATCGGCAAAGTCAATGGCATCGTAACCATTGCTGTATACGGAATTCACTATGTCGCGATATGCCTGATTGACATTGGAAGGCTGACCGTTGATCAACAGGAGATCGCTGTTTTGCTTCTTATTATAGAGCACTGACGCTGTGTCTATCGTACTCTCCGTCCCTGCGATGTCGACGACTTTGAGATACAGGATATTGCCCCCATCATTTTGCCATCCATCGATCAGATCGGGAAGTGCGTTCAAGTCGGTTTGATAGAACACTTGCGCATTAGTACTTCCGGCAGTTTGCGGGTTGTCGCTTCGCAAACTGATCATCGGTTGCGAACGGTCGATCTCGTACCAGGTGCCTTCATTCACACGGAGGTAAGCATTGGTTACGGTGTTATCTCCATCCGGATCTGAATAAGTCCATCTGAAGGTCAACACACCGAATGTGGTATCCTTTGGATATGAATCCGTCTCGAAATCAACCACAGGTGGAGAGTTCTTCAACGGTACCCTCAGATAAGCTGGGGTGGCATCTACGTTTCCTTCATTATCGATAGCTCGGATATGAAAATCGATGTCTGCACTATCCTGCCCTGCGGCAATGGAAAATTTGAAAACAGAATCCCGTTTTTCAGTACGGAACCAATTCTCCTCATCTATGGAGAATTCGTATCCAACCACGTATCCATCTTTATCTGTCCCGTACCAGCTCAGTCTAACAGAACTGTTCAGACGATCTTCACCAGTGAGGTCTATCTTCTCTATGGAAATAAAGGTGTCAGGAGGAAATTCTCCGACCATTTCTTCATCCACACAAGAGCCAAAAAAGCAAAGGAAGCCCATGCTCATTGCGAGCAGCATGATGTTCACGGGCTTCCTGTTTTTCATAATTCAGAAACTGATCTCAAATGGATCAGTGCTTAACGATCTTAGCGTTAGAAAGAACTTCATTGTCTACCGACACACTCATGAAGTAAACACCGCCTTTCAACGATGAAATGTCCATGGTATAGTTGAAGTGATCTAGTTGTTTCGAAGCGACCACTTTACCTTGAAGATCAGTGATCGTCACATCGAACTCGCTACCGCTGAAGTTACTCGGACGTACATTGATCTGTCCAAGGGTTGGGTTCGGGTAAACTGTAAAGAATCCGTCCAGATCAACCTCTTCCACTCCAACGATAACGGGATAGTCTGTCGGAGGAAGCGCAATGCTTGATCCTTTGAAATCATCGTCGTTTCTTGGCAAAAGCTTGTACGTACCGAATCCGTAAAAGTTGATCCCGATAATGGTATCGAATGTCATTCCCTTTTCGTTCTCGATCGGAGTCACGTTCATCACACCCTCCTGAGAAGCCAAAGTGCTGTCTCCAACCAATGACACCCAAAGGCTACTGTGGTTGTTGTTGTTTTGAATACCTGACTGAACACGCACGCTTCTGTTGAATGGAGCATCTTCATCGGCACCGATCAACCATTCTCCGAATGGGTTCAAACGAGGATCGGAGATAGCTACCTTACCACTTGGATTGTTGAATCCGATAAGCACGCCTTCATATTTTTCACCTTCATTGGAAGTGAACCAAGCTGTATCCGTGATGTCGATGATTGTTGGCTCGATCAATTCCAAAGGTGACGGAGTTTCGATCTCGTCTACTGAAGAAACATTCAGAACGGTAAACCCGAAGTTCTCGGCAACCGTTCCGGTAACTGTAACTTCTTGTCCGCGGTACAGCTTGATCAGGTCGGAGTTACCGGCACACTGAATACCTGCAAATTCAGTTTCATCCGGATCCTGGATATAAATGGCTTCCAGATCATATTGCTTAGCAGAAGCGGTCACGACACCGGTCACTGTTACTTCCTGTCCTTCATATGGAGAGTCACCTCTATCGAGGTTGATCACTCTTTGAAGATCTGCAATGGAAAGTCCATTGTTTCGAACGGTGTAGAACATGAAGTCCGGGTTCTTCGGATCTTTTGCACCGAATGGGGCGTAGCTTTTCTGAGCATCATCGTCGTCGGCAGTGATGTAGTAACGGATCACTGTTCCATCGCTTGCTTTTGGGATGGTTGCTTCAAATTCATCCGTTGTTCCGCTTTTCACGCTCATGGTCACTTCTGTGAATTGATCAAAGCTCTTCGCGGGATCGCTTGTCCAAAACAACGACGCATCACTCACCTCACCATCGAAGTCAACGATCTTAGCACTGATCGTCACGTCATCCTGGTCTGTAGGTACAAGCGGGTCGCGATCTACTTCTGAGATATTCGGAGGAGTAACCCCGATCAGGTAATGTGAATCGTCAAATGGGTTGATCTCGTATCCACGGCCATTGCTTCCGGTACACCCGTTCTGAGAATGGATGATGATCCCCATGATGTGATCGAAACGAGTTCCTACCACAGGAGTTTGAAATTTACCCTGGCTGTAAGGAGCAGAAGCTCGTGAAGTTGTATAAGATGGAGTCTTTTGAACCAGGAAACGATCCGACACGTTTATAACATTACCATTATCGTCCGTCAAGTCAAAGCTCACTCTGTTTCCGCTGAAATTGTAAACAGCCGTAACTGTCAGATCTTCGATCTTCACAAATGAACCTTCGTATTCCTCACCGGTCTCGAGTTGATTCGTTCTGGTGTTGTCGTTCAAGTCACCGAGGTCAACTGTTACTGCCGAAGGAGCCGATTCTGTCGACAATACGGTCAGGCTCGAATTGTTCAGGATCGAAACCTGAGTTTCGCCCTGATAGCTTCCAACCACACCTGTGATCTCCACTACCATACCAGCATACAGGTTGTATACATCGTTGACAGGCAGGTCGTTACCCTGTGCATCCTGATAAACACCCATGACCTGGATTCCCTGGAAGTTACCTGATGAACTTTTGTTCGCTGTGTCAACCACGTGAACAAATGGACGGAATCCTCCTTGAACACTACTGGATGGAACGTCGATCAAATTTGCATCGGCAATCACCTTTGCAACGAACGTCACCGTATCGCCGTAATAACTAGCACTGTCCACACAGTTCTGTAGTTTACTGTCGGGCACGTACTGAATGTCTCTCACAGTCACTTTCTGGAACTGTGCTGATAAGCTGAGGCTAAAGAGCCCGGCTACCATAGTTAAAAGTAATTTTTTCATCATGCTGCTTTTTTAGAGTTTGAAGTCTTTATTGTGTTTTGAATTATTTGATCACTGCAAATTTGCCCTTGTATTTTTCACCACTATCCAGATCCTCAACTGTGAACACGTAAAGTCCACGAGCGATGATCTGGCTTTGTTGGCTTAAGAGATCCCACGAATGCTCTCCACCACTGAAGGCATTCCTATTCGGATTCTCCGCCGCAAAGGTCTGATACCATCTAGAGTCGCTACCGTCGTAATTCTCATCGTGATGGATCTCATCAATAAAATCGCCTCCTGCAGTGAAGATCCTGATCTTACATCGCTTCGGCAAGTTGGCAAAGTATAATTTTCGGCTTTGTTCCTGAAAGTTACTTACGCCCTCCCAGGATGCTCCCGAGTAGTACGGATTGGGATATGCAAATGGCGAATTCGTCTCCAGATTCTCAGAGATAGGTTTCCCGGCAAAAGCTCGGAAATTATTGGTCAGAATACTGGACTCCAAAGATTCCAGGTTGCTCGCTTCATTTCCCCGGTCAAAGGCACTCACGGATATTGCATACTGCCACCCGTTCTGTATACCGTCGATCACATAGCGGTAGTAGTAAGTCATAGTATCTCCTTCGAACTGAACGGGTTCCTGAAGCCTGATCGACTCAAAGCCTGTTTCGAAGAATATATTATTGCCCTTCATGTCAAATTCTCCGATCCTCTTAAGATCCGATGCAAGATCGGGCACTTTGGTCACGTCGAACCCAAGCTGAGTCATGTAAATTCGATATCCTTCGAAGTCCATCTCTCTGGTAATCGGGTCGACGCTCTTCTCTGAATTATTAGACCAGAACACTTCGATCTTGTTATCACTGGTAACTATGCGCGTCCGAGGTATATCCGGTGGTGCCGGCAAGATGAAACGAGTGATCTCGCCATCCTGATCGGCATCCTCTCCCTCGTCCAAAATACCGTTAAAGTTCTTATCCTCACCATTGTAGGCGGTCTGTGCCCAGTTGGCATTATTGCGGAAGGTCTGTTGCTGGAGCGGGGTATTATCTGAGTTCGGATTACCGTCTTCTAGTTTTTTACCCAGGACAAGTGCGTAAGTCACTTGAAATGATTCACCGGGTTTGATCTGACGAAATGGACCTACGCTCACCAAGTCGGATCGGTTACCTGCTTCGTTCAGCTGTTCCTTGAAACTTCTTACTCCACAGTTTGCGTTTTGAGTCGAATTCTGATCCCAGCATTGGTCGTCGTTCAGGCCAACGGTCATTTTAGCATATCTAGCTTGTTCGGTATTGGGTAGAAAGAAGACGGGGTTGGACGTGTTATTGAATTCCCAGGCGTTGTAGTGCACTTTGAAATCACTTTGGAGATCGGGGTGTTTGAAACCATCCGGACCGATAGCTCCCAGGAACTTCTGCCCTACATAACTTTCAGTGAATCCCAAGTCACCACTGTGATCATAGCAATATGCCAGATATATGGAGTCCAGAAATCCGTTGCCGCCTTTGTTATAAAATGCAGAGCCTCCGGAGCCGGCCGGAGTCACGTTCAGATTCCTGACCACGGTATTTGCCCAAAAGGCGAAATAGGTGCTGTCGATGGTAGAAGATCCCGTGTTATTCACGGTAAAATTCAGGATCACGAAAAAATCGCTGAATGCATAATTCCAATTATAGGTCTCCATGGTCACTTCAAGATCCATGGGTTGCTCATGTCCGTTGATGGGAATATTCGTTCCGGGAACGATGAGATTCTTATCGCTGAATGTGCTCACATAGTCCTGGTGGGAAATGGCCTCCGGCGTAAAGAATGGAGAATCAAAAAGGCTGGAGCGTTCCTGTAGTTCCGAACCGACTTCGGCTGTGAACTCGAATCCTCCCCGACCGGTGGCGTATCCGCTCGGAGCGTCATAAGCGGAAGTAGAGACCGCAACCGTGCTTCCATCCAACAAACCTCCTACCCAAATGCCTCCTTCGAAAAGATGTTCGACTCCCGAACCGGCCGGAAATTCGCAACTCTGGCTACCCGATCCGTCACGATAGCCACGAAATGAGTTGCCGATGGTTCCGATATTGGTCACATTGAGCCGAACATTCGACGCTGAGGTGGTCTTCTCATCAAATGACTGAGACCAGGTTATTCCTGATAGGAACACGAGAAATATAGCTACCGCCAGGGACTTCATACAGCAAGGCAAATATATAAAGAGCTATGTCATTGCATGGACTGCTGTACGTTAAAATATGGTTGTCCAAAATCAGGCTCAAATCCGTACCTTCACATGGCAGAATCGACCGGGGAATTCCGGCCTCCAAATTATGTCTACCGTCGCCCGAACAGAACGCTTGACCTTACGGCAATTCACTTTGGAAGATGCCGCTGATCTGTTTGAATTGAACAGCGACCCGGAAGTGATCCGGTATACCGGAGACCTCCCGTTTGAGTCGGTCGAAGCTGCCGAGCAATTTCTAGACAACTATTCGGCGTACGCACAAACCGGCTTCGGTCGATGGGCGGTGATCCGAAATTCCGACAAACGGTTCGTTGGTTGGTGTGGACTCAAACTGAACGAAGAGTCACTCAATGATCTCGGATTTCGCTTTTTCAGAGATTGTTGGGGCAAGGGCTACGCCACTGAATCTGCCAGAGCTTCATTGGACCTGGGTTTCGGACAATTTCATCTGGACGAGATAATCGGTCGAACCGCAAAGCAGAATCATGCTTCCATGCATGTTTTGGAAAAACTGGGAATGCAGAAATGGAAGACCGGTGAATGTGAAGGTTTCCCCGATGCGCTTTATTATCGTATTGACGAAAGAACTTACCGCCATCATAATGACTAGATCCATATCACTTCGAGTATTGTCAACTGTGATCGCTGCAGTTCTTCTAACAGCGTGTTCGGTCATGAAATCAAGTCAGGATGGTATTCGCACAGAGCAACGTTTTCCTAAACCGACTGGTGTGGTTAACGACTTTGAGAACATCCTGACGAAGTCGGCTGAAGCTACCTTGGAGCTGACCATCAACGACCACACAGAAATTTCGGATGATGAGATCGCCATCGTGACCACTGATACTCTCTGGGGATATGACGATATATTTTCTTGCTCTTTGGCCCTGGCTAATGAGTGGGGAGTTGGCAAGAAAGACAAGAACAACGGTGTGGTGATATTTTTCAGCGCTAAACTGAGAGAAGTCCGGATTCAGAACGGAGATGGCATTACTGCACGACTGACAGATAAAGAAACGCAGGTGATCATCGACCAATATATGATCGAGCATTTTAAGACCGGAGCATATTACGATGGTCTACAAGCCGGATTGGACCAAATAATCATACACCTTCAAGAGCTCAAATGATCTACTTATGGAATACGAAGAAACATTGAAACATTATGATGATGCTGTAGCGCTTTGCGACGGAATCGAACGCAAAGGAAAAAGCATGCCTTATACCTCTGACAACGGACATATGTTTTCCCTGATCAACAAGGATGGAGAATTGGGAGTTCGCTTTTCGAAGGAGTTCCAGGAAAAACTGATGGAAGAGCTGAAATCCGGTCATTTACATTCGCATGGCGCAGTAATGAGAGGTTATGTTAGAATGCCGGATAGTGTAGTTAAAGATGCAAAACGACTTGCTGAGTTCATCAAGTTGGGACACAAGTAAGTGATGTCGCTGGACCCTAAATAACACAACAATGAACACACTCCGATTTTTACTAGTTGTGGGCACTGCGATCCTTATGAGCTGCAATTCAGAAGTTCAGTACCAAGCGGCAGATGATCAATATTCTGCGGTCGAGATTGACACTACTCCGAGGGTAACCGGTATTGGAGGAATTTTCTTCCGAGCTAAGTCTCCGGACAGTTTGAGAAACTGGTATAGGGAACATCTCGGGATCGCTGTCAGTCCATTCGGCTCTCCTTTTGAATTCCGCAACGCGAACGATCCTGATCAGGTGAATTATTTGATCTGGAATCCATTTCCGGATAGCACTGATTATTTTGATCCTTCGGATAAGGAGTTCATGATCAATTACCGCGTTCACAATATTGAAGCCTTGGTGGAACAATTGCGTACGAATGGAGCAGTGATAGTAGATACGATTGCAGAGTACCCTTACGGGAAATTCGTCCACGTCCTGGATCCAGAAGGGAACAACTTTGAACTATGGGAGCCGGTGGATAGTACCCTGACCGGTATGGGTGGAAAGACTACGAAATAGTGGTTTCTCAGGACACTTTACTGTGTTCTTCCAACTCAGCGAACATCTTGATCGAATAATCAAAACCTCGGTTCACTTCATCGGCCCACTCGTCCTTTTGAACTCTTCGTACTGCTTGCATAGCGCCCGGCATGTCATCGAATTCGTACATTTTCCCGGATGATGGCACCACCTTCTTCATCATTTGCCCTCCGAACATGACGGCCAGGTAATTGAGGTATACATGTGGTAATCGATCTTCATCTGAAAGGCCTTTGAGATATTCGACGTACTCCTTTGTGACCGGAAGAACTCCTTCGGCTTGCACCCCCGTTTTTTCGATCTCTTCGATATCCTGTCGGACTTTGTCAGAACGATTGAGCGCCGGATGTGGAAGTCCTGCCTCTTCCATGCCGCTAAAAACGGCCAGCTGTTGCTGGAGGTATAATAGGTAGTCGTGCTTATTCATCTCGCCGCGGAACATGCGTTGATTGAATGGCATTTGTTCGGCGATCTTATGTTTAGCTGCGGTAGCTTCTTTGAGTGGTAACATGATGTGTATCAGATTGAATGAGGCGAATTTAGAATTATTCTAAATAATATTGACTGTTATTTGTCAGCTCGAAGGTATGAAGATAGCGATCGCCCAATATCCGTGTGTTCAGGGAGATATCTCTAAAAATATCAACAGGCACTGCTCATGGATCGAAAAGGCTTCAGAGCACGACGCGGAGATCATCCTATTTCCGGAGTTGTCACTCAGCGGATATGAGCCAAAGCGGGCCGAACAGCTTTCCATGCCGATCTATCATCCGGATCTCGATGTGTTTCAGGAATTGTCGGAGGAACTAGGCATAGTGATCGCACTCGGTATTCCGGCAGAAACAGATGCCGGTGTACATATCAGTCAAGCTTTGTTCCACCCGTATGCGGAGCGCATGCTTTACTCGAAACAGATCCTTCATGACGACGAAAAACCCTATTTCACTGAAGGCAACAGCCGTGCGGAGCTGCGCGTTGCTAATCTCGACATCGCGCTTGGGATCTGCTATGAAAGCATGCAGGAACAACACTGGACCTCGATCGACTCCACGAACTCTCACTTGTACTTGGCTAGTGTCTCAAAGACCCGAAAGGGCATGGACCTCGCTCATCGATTCTTCTCCCGTAAGTCGCGCGAAAAGAAAATGCCGATCTTCCTTTCCAATGCGATCGGTCCGAATGACGACTTTGAAGCCTGCGGTCGATCCGCTGCATGGAATGCCCAAGGAGAATTGGCACATACGCTTGCAAATGATCCGGCCATTTTATTGATCGATGCAGATGCCACTGATCCCAGAGTAATAGGGATGAATGTGTAGCAACTGTTTTGGTGGATTCAACGAAGCTTTTACATATTTGCTTAATATTCACTCATGATCGCGAACACTCCTTCACCACCCTATTATGCAGTGATCTTCACTACTGAGCGGAGTTATGAAGGCAGTGATTATCACGAGATGGCCGACCGCATGATCGAGTTGGCAAGTGAACAACCCGGTTTTCTTGGCGTAGAGACCACAGAAGGTATTACCATATCATATTGGAAGGATAAAGAGTCCATCGCCAAGTGGAAAGCGCATCCGGAACACACTCTGGCGCGAAATTTGGGTAGAGAGAAATGGTATGATGCGTATAAAACGCGCATTGTATACGTGGAATCAGATTATCAATTCAAACGCGAATCGTGAAAAGATCATACGTGTTCATCTCCGTTGTTGCAGTCTTGCTGCTATGCACGAGCAACACATCCTCGGCTCAGGTACGTCCCAAGTCGCTAATGGGCTCCTGGATCGCATGGCTGGATACTGCTAAGACCCAATGTGAAATGATCAACTTGTATCCTGATGGAAGTGGGGTTTACGGACCGGGCACCGGAGAAAATGGACAGGCCAGTATTGTCACCTCAACGATGCTGACTTTGAAAGACTGGAAATTAGTGGCCGACACGTTGGTCATGACGACACATCCGGTTCGCGTTGATCAACAGGGAACGCGAAAAAGTGTCGAAGTACGTTTCATTCTTTTACGACACGATCGTACATTCTTCGAAGCGGTGTACTCTGACCCTGTGGAAGAAGAAGCCATGAAGCACTCCGGCGAAGTATTCGTTCCGATCAGGCTTCGATTCAACAAGTTGATCTGAAACAGCTCGTGAAGTAAGTTGCTTTCGATAACTTCGTCTGCATGAACATTCAGAAGTACAACCAGCGCCTGTTGGCCATTCTAGGCTCGCTCGCGGTGATCGCCCTTGCGGTGGTCATGATAGTCAGTGCGGTCATTTTCATCAGCGATCTGATCCCTCGCAAAAGGAGAGCATCCACGCCCTCCGGTATCGTGATCAACGAGAATCAAGTGGTGGACACGAATGCCTTTTCCCTTAAACAGGAGATCAGCATCATGGAACCGTATCAACTCGATTCGGCAAGTCCTGTTTTTATAATTCCAATTGGGCAAAAAGATCAAACGACGCGACGCACGAAAGTCCTCACCGGTGGTTTGAGTTTTTCGGGTGAAGTTGAGGACTATTATTATTCCAGTTTTACCGGATTGTACAACAATTTCGTTCTGATCGATTACACCAGAGATATCAAAAGGCCTGTGTTCGATTCTAAGATCGCTCTTACGGAATGGGCGTACATGAAAGTCGATAATTCACAGTTGATCCTGTTCAAAGGGACCGCCAACGATCTGAATCAAGACGGGCGCTTAAACGATGACGATTTTCAAAGTCTGTATGTCTTCAATATTGCAACCTTGGAGGTCAAGGAACTCAGTTTTGACAATCAAACCGTTCGGGAATTTGAACCACTGAGTAAGACCAGCAAGATCTATGTGCGCACAGGAATTGACCTAAATGGCGACAAGACATTCTCCTATTACAGCGAACCCACTGACCTGTATTTCTACGATGTGGCTACCGGCGAAAGTGAAACTCTAGTACCAGAAGATGTCAAGCGGGAGATCCAATCCATCCTCAGCGAATAGGATTCTCGATTCGTATATTTACCGAACAATCAAAACCAATGAAACTACCTAAAGTAATCTTCGCAATTGCATCCCTTACCATTATTAGCAGTTGCGGAAATCAAGCAACGCAGACAGAGGAATCGGAAAGTGACGATCAGGTCATCTACGATACAGTCATGGTTGAATCCGCCATACTCACTCAGGAAGAACAACAATCGATGACTCCGGATGATGTCATGGAACTATTTCGCCGAGGGAATGAGCGTTTCACCAACAATGACCTCACGGCAAGAGATCATTCGGCACAGATCCGTCAAAGCGTAGGATGTCAATACCCCAAAGCGATCGTGTTGTCTTGCGTTGACAGTCGTGTGCCGGTAGAAGACGTATTCGACCGTGGTATCGGTGACATATTCGTAGCAAGAGTTGCCGGTAACTTCGTTAATGAAGACATTCTCGGAAGCATGGAATATGCGTGTAAGGTAGCAGGGTCTAAGCTGATCCTGGTGATGGGTCACGAGCACTGTGGAGCTGTAAAAGCAGCAGTGGACGACGTGAAGATGGGCAATATCACGCCTATGCTGGAGAAGATCAAACCGGCTGTGGATGATGTGGAATACGAAGGAGATCGAACATCAAAAAATCCCGAATTCGTACACAAAGTTTGCGAAAGCAATGTAGAGCATACGATCGCCAATATTCGAGCTCAAAGTGCGATCCTCAACGAACTGGAGACCAACGGCGACATCAAGATCGTCGGCGCCACCTACGACATGGATACGGGTGAAGTTCATTTCATGGAATAAAAAGCAGGCTAAAACTCTGTTTTAACTGAAAGCGGGAACATGAAATGCATCAGAACTTGCCTGAAAGGGCTATTTTTTCTTGTGCTGTTCGTTGAACAGAACCATGCCATTGCACAGTATGAATACGGCTTTCAGCAGGAAATGTTCTTCATTCGACAACCCTCCGCTTCTGTAGAAGCTCTAGGCAGAGCGTTCGGAGCGAATGATGGAACGTTGTCGGCAATATTCTATAATCCGTCCGGACTAGCATCCATCAAAGGGGCAAGTCTGTTTGTTGCCTCTTCATCCCCATATTACTTGTTAAAAGACTCGCGATATTATTTCAACGCCGCGGCATATCATTTCAACCGTTACCTGACGGTTGGAATATCCACAAATACATATAAATCAGGCCAATACATTCAATTCACTGATGCCCAGGGCAACCCGATCCGAGGTGGAGAATATGGCATGGATGAGTATACTGTCAGCCTTGCATCCGAACCTATATCAGGTTAATTTGTCGGTCTGAACACCAATTACTACCTATGGAATGTGGGTGGATATTCTGCGGAGAACGTCTATTTCGACTTTGGTGCGATCAAAAAAATCACCATCGGCAAGAATCCGAAACTTGTTCAATCTGCCTCAGTCGGAGTTGACGTTTCAAATTTAAATAATGCTACTTTGACGTTGACGGTTGAACCGATCAATGCCACAGACCAACCACAAGATCTGACGAATCAATTACCGGTGATGAATCGGTATGGTGCGAATTACCAGATCGCATGGAACGAGGGAATTCTGTTCGACTCTCTTACTACTTTCAAATGCATGCTGGTGTTCGACTATCGGCATTTGTTGAACTCAGAATATTATAGTGGATACCGGTTAGGTGGAGAATTCACCGTGCTTGATATGCTGATCTTTCGGTTGGGAACTTTTGAGGAGAACCATTTCAATTTTGGGTTCTCAGGCAACAAGACTCTCATCAGTGACTTCACTTATGGATTTGGACTGCAAGTTCCGTTGCACAAGATCACCAAGGTCCCGGTTCAATTAAATATAGACTACACCTCATTACCGCAAGTGAGTTTCAGAAAATCAACTTCGGACCACGAAAACTTCACTTCGCTCAATTTTGGATTATCATTGATCCCGAATAATTGAATCAAATGACCAATTCGATCCTGCGAATCAAATACAAACTCTCTGAGGAAGACTACCTCCAATTCCTGCTATACGCCACCGATCAGATGCCGAGAACGGCGCGCAAAGTATTGAACGGAAGAATCGGGGTCACAGTCACCTTTCTCATCCTGGGTTGGCTCATGTATTCGAATAATAAGGAGGAGCTTTTTCTACCCATTTACTTCTGGGTAATGGCTGTTGTCTCAGCATTCTTCTACAAGAAATATTTCAAATGGCGATATCAAAAACATTTCCGAAAACACGTCAGGGAAACCTATCAAGGCAGGATCGGAAAAGAAGCCACGTTGGAGATCGGTGAAGAGGAGATCATTACGGAAGACCCAACGGGCGAAGGCAAGATCAAGATCTCTGAGATCGAAGCGGTTAACGAAACATCGGAACACTTCTTCCTGAAAATGAGTAATGGAATGAGCATTATTATTCCAAAGCGTTCAGAGCTAAACCCTTCTCAAGTTCGAGATACGCTCATGGCACGTGGGTTGAAGATCGAGGATTTCCACGGATGGAAATGGTGAAATTGAGGGAGAGCGCGAGCACGGGCATGTCCGCGGGTATTGGGCATTTCGCATTGGTGTCATTCCAGACTTCGTATGGTTGCTAAGAGCATTTTTGATAATGTTTCGAAATCTGAATAGAATTTCCCTTTTGTTTCCTCATTGATCATCTTGTTCATACAGAGAAAATCAAGAATGGCCACACACTCAAACAACGATCCCCTGGACATAATATAGAATCTTCGCTTGTCCTTCGAAGAAAAACGTCCAGAACCTTCTGCTATGTTGAGCATTACACTGAGGGACGCCCGTCTGAGTTGATAACTGGATACCCTATCGAAGTCCTCTTTCCGCATTAAATGGACAACGCGCGAATTCAGATCCCGGGCGCGCTGATAAACTTTAAGATTCTCAAAGTCGAACATCGTTCTTTATTCAAACTTCGAGTGTAACCCACATGCATCGAACTTATGCGAATTAAAATTGAATCTGTCTCCATCGCTTCCAATTGCCCTCCCCATGCAAGAGATCCTAAATCAATAGACACCCCAATTCTTGCTCATGCCCGTGCTCGCGCACCAAAGGACTTCCGCCTGTCCCGTATGTGACAGTTTGAATTTAATATTAGATATTTGGCAATGCATCAAAAGCTGCCTTTCGCTCGGTGAACCATGCGCTCATCGCATTGGGATCTTTCATCAGGTCCTGCATTTTGTGCATGGCTTCCAAATGAGGAGCATCACCTTGTTGCATCATTTCCATTCCATGCTGTCGGCTGAGTTGAGCCATCTGATCAAAGGAATCGGCCTGAAACTCTACGTCGCAGGCACCACCAAGATCCCTACAGGTCATCTTTTTCATATGCACAAGATCGTGAATCTTATGCAGAATCCATCAATGTGCCGTCACTTCAAGAGCGATATCAACGGCAGACAGCGCTTGAGAAACCGGACAACTTGCTTTCGCTGCGTTAGCTAACTTTTCGAGTTCGGCGTGATCGATACCCGGCACCTTCGCATCAAGCTTCAGAGTGATCTTGGCGATCGTATAGTCATAGCCTTGTTGATCCATCACAAGCACTGCCTCAGTCGACAGTTCCTCGGCAGTGAACCCTGCTCCGTTGATCATAAAGCTCAGAGCCATGTTGAAGCACGCCGCATGCGCAGCAGCGATCAGCTCTTCAGGATTTGTTCCAGTGGTCCCCTCTTCATTCTGAAATCGGGTTTTGTGCGTATAAGGCATATCCGTGATGGCCCCACTTCTAGTGGTCATGGATCCATTCCCTTCAAGTCCGGTTCCTTTCCAGACTGCCTTTGCGGTTCGTTTGTGAGATGTTAGCATGGAAGGAGAACACTGCGCAACGCAAATTAGTTTGCCCGTACCCTTGCCCATTAGGCACTCCAACCTACGGATCATTGCAAAGAGCATTTTAGAGAGTTCTTCGAGGTGGGCGTATAGAGATTGTCTTACTTTCTCATTGATCGTCTTTGTCAATACCATAAAATCTATGATTGCAACACATTCAAACACGGATCCACGAGCAATAACGTAGAATCTGCGACGATCGCGATCAGAGAATCTGCCAGATCCTTCGGCAATATTCAAGATGATACTGAAGGAAGCCCTTCGAAGCTGATCACGAGTCACCGAATCTAAAGTATCGCTTTTAGTCAACCCCAAAAATCTGACATTAAGCTCGCGTGCTTTCTGATAAACCTTCAGCTGCTCAAAATCAAACATGATTTGCATGTTGTCTTGTACCTTGTGAAGGTATTGATCGGGATAATATATTTGGTGATAATGGCTTTGATATTCCTCAAATGATAACAAATCATCTCCAAGCGTCAAGAGTGAGTACAAAAAAAATCCCACCACAGTGGGACTTAGAATTTTTCTCAGGGTGAGTGTGAGCCTGAGTAATGAGGGAAAAACACTTTTCGCTACTCTTATCTCGCCTCTGGCTCAATACTCGCGCTCAAACTGTTTTTAGTGGTGTGGGGCGGAATCGAACCGCCGACACATGGATTTTCAGTCCATTGCTCTACCAACTGAGCTACCGCACCTAATAATGTTTCGCTGATGTCTCAGCGAAGGTGGTCAACTGCTTGTCCGCCGTAGTGAAACGAAGGAGGAAGCTACCATACCTCCATGCCTTTTTTCAAAGGGTGTGCAAAGATATTCCCTTTTTTGAATCGGAGAAAAGCTGTGGCTCTATTTTTTTACTGCCTGAAATACTATGCACATGCGGGTAAAATTCAATGAGCTCTTCCCTTTGGCTCTGTGGTTCATTGAGTATATTCGCCTTGATGCAGTTAGTCCCGCAAATCATATTCGCCATCATTTTGGGCGCAGGTATTTACCTCTTCTCGAAGAATGTAGGTACCATACGAAAGAATATACTCTCTGGCCGCGATGAAGATCGCTCCGACAGGAAGTCGGATCGCTGGATGACCATGCTACGTGTGGCATTCGGACAATCCAAAATGGCCGTTCGACCAATTCCGGCCATACTCCACTTCATCGTTTATGCAGGCTTCATCCTCATCAACATCGAAGTACTGGAGATCATCATCGATGGGCTCTTTGGGACTCACCGCGTGCTGGATGTGCTCGGACCTGTCTATGATGCTGCAATTGGCTTCTTTGAAGTACTGGCTGTATTAGTCTTGATTTCATGTGTCCTGTTCCTCACTCGTCGATTCATCGCGCGTATTTCCAGATTTCACTCTCCTGAGATGAAGGGGTGGCCTACAAAAGACGCTACCAATATCCTGGTCATCGAGATCGTACTGATGCTGGCATTGCTGATCATGAATGCGGCCGACTACACCCTGCAACAACACGGGGCCGATCACTATTCAAGTTCGGGAGCTTTCCCGGTAAGTAGTATGCTATTCCCGATGTTCGACGGAATGTCCGACGGCACGCTCATTGCCATTGAACGAATAGCCTGGTGGTTCCATATCATCGGAATATTGGCATTCCTCAATTACCTGCCTTTTTCCAAGCATTTTCATATCATTCTCGCCTTCCCGAATACCTACTATTCCAAACTGAAACCCGCAGGTGAGCTTCCGAATATGGAATCTGTCACCAACGAGGTGAAGATGATGATGGGTATGCCGGTCGAAGGGGCAGAAGACGCACCTCCTCCGGAGAGCTTTGGCGCCAAGGATGTCAACGACCTGACTTGGACCAATCTCATGAATGCATACTCCTGTACTGAATGTGGCAGGTGCACAAGTGTTTGTCCGGCTAACCAGACCGGCAAATTGCTCTCCCCGCGTAAGGTCATGATGGATACCCGCGACAGACTCGAAGAATTCGGGAAGATCCGTGACGGTAAATTGGAGAATGACGAATCGAAGAACTTACACAGCTATATCAGCGAGGAGGAACTCTGGGCATGCACATCGTGTAATGCCTGTACGGATGCCTGTCCTGTGAACATAGACCCTCTCGACATCATCATGCAAATGCGACAGTATCTGGTCATGGAACAAAGTAGCGCCCCTCAGGAGCTGAACATGATGTTCACCAATATGGAGAACAACGGCGCTCCATGGCAGTTCCCACCTTCGGACAGGGACCAATGGAAAAACGACCTTACAACCAACCAAGCATAAACCACGAACCATGAGTACACTTAAAAAGCACGAAAAGGACGGAGAAATTCTCAGTCCGGTCTTGAAAGACGGAGTGGTCAACTACATGATCGACATCGACGGTACGATCACCGACGATGTCCCGAATGAAGATCCCCAGCGGATGAAAGTCGTGAAACCATACGATGGTGCGGTTGAGATCTGTAACAAATGGTATGATGAAGGGCATATCATTACCTTCTTTACCAGTCGGACCGAAGACCTGCGCGCGATCACCGAAAACTGGCTGATCGAGAACGGTTTCAAGTTCCACCACATCCTCATGAACAAACCAAGGGGAGGGAACTACCATTGGATCGACAATCACAAAGTGAAAGCCACACGGTTCAAAGGAAAATTCACGGAATTCGTCACTAAGAACAAACCCATTCAGGTATTCGAAGATTAATAGATGTTCTGGTTCTTCAACATAGCGCTCTTTTTAGCCTCGGCTATAGCTGCGGAGAATCTGCTTTCACGCAAATTCCCAAAAAGCGCTAGCCGAATTGAAGACATCCGACCATACAGAAGTCTGATCGGAACAGTGATATTCTTTATTGGACTATTCGGTTTGATCGACCTCCTCTTCAGTCACTACAGATTCTTCTGGCGACTGTTAAGCGCAGCAGTGATGATAGGGATCGGATTTGTGCAGGGATTCGTGAATATCTCTGCTATACATCGCAGTCTCGGATTGAAATGGGACATTAATCGCCGGTTCGAGCAACTGGCAAAAAATCAGGAAACGCTCGGTATCATCGGCTTGATCGTTGTTGCGTTCAATATACTCCGACGTTTCAGCATAATTTTCTAAATACATGTCAGAAAGTAATACACCGATAAAAGTACCGACCATGGCCGAAATGGCCGCAAAAGGAGAAGCACCCGAAGTGCTGTTCTGGGTAGGTTGTGCAGGTAGCTTCGATGAACGAGCACAGAAGATCACCAAAGCCATGGTGAAGATCCTGCATCATACCGGGATTTCATTTGCCATACTAGGTCAAGAAGAAAGTTGCACCGGTGACCCTGCTAAACGTGCGGGAAATGAATTCCTCTTTCAAATGCAGGCAATGAACAATATTGCTGTGTTGAATGGTTATGATATCAAGAAGATCGTAACGGCGTGTCCACATTGCTTCAATACGTTGAAGAATGAATACCCTGCACTTGGAGGTGAATACGAGGTGGTACATCACACCCAATTCCTCCAGGAGCTGATCGACTCGGGACGATTGACAGTCTCAGGTGGTGCCTTCAAAGGAAAGAAGATCACCTACCACGATAGCTGTTATCTGGGTCGGGCAAATGGAGTTTATGAGGCCCCGAGAAAGGTGCTTCAGGCTCTTGATGCAGAATTGAAAGAAATGAAGCGCTGCAAAGCAAAAGGGCTTTGTTGTGGAGCAGGTGGAGCGCAGATGTTCAAAGAAGCCGAAAAGGGTGACAAAGAGATCAATATCGAACGCGCTGAAGAAGCACTTGAAACAGGCGCTTCGGTTATCGCGGCGAACTGTCCGTTCTGTATGACCATGATGCGCGACGGTGTAAAGAATTTTAACAAAGAAGACGAAGTAGAAGTCCTCGATCTGGCAGAATTGGTAGCCCGAGCAGAGGATCTTTAAAAGCAATATGAATCACTGGAATTCCATAGCAGATCACGGAAGAGTTTGGATCTATACGACCAAACGCCCATTGAAGAAATCCGAAGAGCAGCAGATCTCCGAGACACTGGAGAAATTCTGCGAGAAATGGGCAGCCCACGGAAACGATCTTTTTGCGGGGCACGAGATCAAACATCATCGCTTCATCGTACTCACAGTGGATGAGGAAAAAGCAGCTGCAAGCGGATGTAGCATCGACAGCTCTGTTGCAGTCATGCGCGACATAGACGCTGCCATGGATCTCGACCTGTTCAATCGTACAAGGATCTATCTCGTCACGGACGAAGAAATTGAGCAGACCGATCTTGCCACGGCTCGCACCATGATCGAAAATGGAACTTGGTCGGGAGATACACAGATCGTTAACACAACCGTTCTCACCAAAGGTGATTGGGTTAAAGCTCCCTTGATCCGCATACGGGACAGTTGGATGAAAAGATTTTTGAAGGAAGATCAGATCGCCTGATCAGGCTTAATCTTCGAGTTTGTCCAGATACGCTTCCACGACTTCCGGAACCAGGAATTTGACACTCTTACCCATGCGCTTGTACGAGCGAACGAGCGTCGACGATATGTTCAGCATAGGTCCCTTCATCACACGTACCTTCTGATTCTTAGCAAAGTCACCACCGGTACTTGAATCGCGATTGTACACGATCAGATCATAGTCGAGCAGGATCTGCTCATGCTCTTTCCACTTGTCGAAGTGCTCCAGGTTGTCCGATCCAAGGATCAACACAAATTCTTCATCGGGATGATCTTCTCCGAGCTTCTGTAATGTATTGAAGGTATAAGACGGGCGCGGCATGTCGAACTCAACGCTGCAAGCCTTGAACTGAGGTTGCGGTTCTATGGCCAGTTCCACCATTTTCAAACGGTCTTTCTCGTCGATCAGATCCGAGCCGGACTTCAATGGATTCTGTGGAGATACAACAAACCATATCTCGTTGAGATCCGTCTGGTTCAGAATGAACTGAGCCACAATGAGGTGTCCTGTGTGAATGGGATTGAATGAACCGAAAAATAAACCTGTACGCATATTAATTCTTGAGGAAATAGTGCACTATACTCTCAGATTCTGTAAAAGTATGTTCTAAAACGTTGTTAATCAACACTATGTCGAACTTTTCCTGAAAGCCCAACTCATATTCTGCCTTATCGAGACGCTTTTTCACCTCATCGGCATTCTCTGTATTTCGACCTTCGAGGCGATTCTTCAACTCCTCAAATGATGGGGTTCGGAGAAAGATCGCAAGTGCCTTCTGACCGTAGTGTTCTTTGATGTTGATGCCTCCCATGACATCCACGTCAAACACCACAGCCTTACCCAGATCCCAGATCCTTTGCACTTCAGATTTGAGAGTACCATAAAACCTTCCGGGATACACTTCTTCGTATTCCAGGAAATCTCCCGCTTGGATTCGGCGACGAAATTCATTTTCGCTCAGGAAGTAGTAATCCGCTCCATCCACTTCGTGTTCACGTTGTGGTCTGGTGGTTGCACTTACGCTGAATTCGAGATCATCGATCTGCTCCAATAGGTGACGAACCACAGTGGTTTTACCGGATCCGGATGGTGCTGAAAAGATGATGACTTTCTCCACGGGGCAAAGTAACGAAGTATAATTCGTTTGAGCGAGTAAAGCGCCCTAAAGATCAGAGTACATTGAGAACTTGTTCCTTGATCATTTCCAACTCTTCCTTCATATCGATCACGATCCGTTGAACCGGTGCATAATATGCCTTGGAACCCATGGTATTGATCTCCCGACCCATTTCCTGACTGATGAAGCCAAGCTTCTTGCCGCTGCAATTTCCTTCTAACTCCTGATTGAACAGATCGCAATGTGACTTCAGACGGTTCTTTTCTTCGGTGATGTCATATTTCTCGAGATAGTACAGCAATTCTTGTTCGAATCGACCTTCGTCCATTTCTCCTTGTTTCACCAGGTCATCCAATCCACTTCTCAACCTCGTGCGGACCTCTTCTCTCCTGCTTGCATCATACTCTGCGATGCTTGGCAACAACTCCGCGCCGATCTTTTTACTGTGACCTCTCAGATATTCCTGGAGTTCCTGACCTTCCTTGATGCGATATTGGTCAAGTTGTTCTACCGCTTGCTTGAAGCAATCACAGACCGCTTCGAAATCAGCATCGGATATACCGTCTTCTGATGATGTGAACACTTCTGGCATTTGAGATACTGATCGGAACAGGCCTGTCTTGTCGGCTTGCATATCATCAGCCAGCTTCTCAAGCTCCCGATAATACTTGCGAGCAAGATCCTCGTTGAGCTTCATGGCTACACTGTCGGCACCCTTGTCCTCGAGGTAGATGTTCACGGTTATGCTTCCCCTCTTAAGCTGACCGCCGAAAAGCTGACGCAGTTCCACTTCACGACTGTTCAAACTACGCGGCATGCGCATATTCAGATCGAGATACTTCCCGTTGAGGGATTTGATCTCTATCCGAATGTGATAGTTCTCGCTTTCTGCTTTGGCTTGTCCAAAGCCTGTCATGGATCGGATCATGTGCGTCTTTTGAATTTGCCCACCAGGTAAACCCCTGTGCAAATGAGCATAGCAAAGATAACCCTTTCAAAAGAGAGGACTTCTTTACCCAAAAACTGCGCAATCACAGTGGCAATGACGGGTTGGAGGTAGATGTAAGAACCTACCAGAACAGGTGATGCTTTTTGAACGGCCCAGGCATTTAGGAAGTATGCGAAAAAGGTCGTCGCTATGGCGACAAATGCCAAACTCGCCCAGGCTCTCGGTGAAAATGCCCCGAAGTCCACTGCCATCAACTCCGGCATCCCAAACGGAAGCACAATGAGTACTCCAAATGCAAAAGTCCAACGGGTGATGGTAGCAGCACTATACTTTTGAAGCAGTGGTTTAACATAGACCAAGTAGAAGGCAAAACTGATCGCATTGATCACGATCATCAGATCCCCTTGCGCTGTACGAGAATCAAATTCGAGTGCGCTCCCTCCTATCAACAAGACAGCACCCACGGCTGAGATCAATACACCGGCTATCTGCCACTTATGCGGTTTCTCCTTGAGCAAAAGCGCGGAGAAGCCCAGGACGAATACCGGTGCGTTCAACATCAAGACACTGGCATTGAGCTCATTGGTAAATGCCAGTCCATTGAAAAAGAACAGCATATTGGTAGCCACTCCGAAAAATCCTGCGATGAACAGTCGAACGAAGTCCTTTCGGTCACTGACCTTTTCCCGAACAAATGCGCGGTGAAAAGAAAAGAACAAGAACGCCGCAACAGCTACCCGAAGAAGAATAAACCCGGATGGTCCAATGAGATCCGGCATGATCCCCTTGGCTATGGAATATGTGCTTCCATAGATGAGCGACACCGTGATGAGAGCTCCGTGTACCTTTAATGTCTGTTTATCCAAGTTATTGATCCTTCAATTCGAAAATCAGATCAGCATCCGAGAGAAAGTCCTCCAAATCCCAGGCACCTGCCTTATCATAATGCAGAGCCTGATCCTTCACATATAATGGAGAGGGTATATTGTCGACAAACAGTGAACCTGTGCCTAGTCCTTGTGGCATATCCGGATGCTTGGATGCGGCCCATTGAGCAATTCCGTTGAGTCCGAGATCGGATTCCAAAGCTGATGTCGCCCACCATCCGCATCCATATCGATCAGCCAGTTCCACCCAATGATCGGCTGCCCGGTAACCTCCGATAAGATTTGGCTTGAGTATGATGTATTGTGGTTGAATCACTTCCAGAAGCTCATGCTGTCGGGCACCTGTTACTCCGATCAATTCCTCGTCCAATGCAATAGGTATCGGTGAATTACTACACAGATCAGCCATAGCTTCCCATTCACCGGGACGTATGGGTTGCTCTATGCTATGGATGTCAAATTCGTCCAATCGCTCCAGCCTTGTGAGCGCATCTTCCATCCAAAATGCTCCATTTGCATCGAGTCGGATCTCGAGCTCCCTGTGCTGCGCTCGTAGCTTACGAAGCAAGGCCAGCTCCTGGTCAAAATCATGAGCACCAATTTTGAGCTTGATACATTGAAAACCTGCCTTGACCTTTTCATGTGCTTCCGTCCTCATATCATTGAGCGCAGCCATCCAAACCAACCCATTGATCCTGATGGGCTCACCTTGAGTGAATTGCTGATCGAATAATGTATGGGTGCCTCCGTTTCTAAGATCCAACAAGGCAGTTTCCAAACCGAATTGCAAAGAAGGAAGATGGCTGAAGTCGAACTCGTTTCGTTCAGAACTTTCATACCAATCGCTCAGAGCTGATTGTAGTGCCTTATCATAGTTTGGCGTATCGTCCACACTCAATAACGAAAGTGGCGCGGCTTCACCATGACCATGAATACCATTCTCGTCTGTCAGCCTGATAATATTGATCGAGCGCTCTGTGAATACGTTGCGCGAAGTCTTCGCAGGTTTGCGAAAGTGAATGTTTCGATTGAATACCTGAACTCGCTTGATCACCATGAGTACATACTGAACAGCACTACCCATAATATGTTGAGCAGCACGAACTGTTTGAGTGCGCGATTGTATACCGGTCTGTCGCTGTGATCAAATGACCTGAGTCGGAGCCAATGCCAGAAGTACACCGGGAACAGCGCATAATAACTTACCAGTAGCTCTCCGTGATAATAGTGAAAGAGCGCACCGAGCAGGAACGCCGCAAGTATTGTCACCATCTGGTACTGCTCTGCGGTGCGTCGGCCGAGTTTGACGGCTACCGTGATCTTTGCGTTCGACTTATCGCCATCGATGTCGCGAATGTTGTTGATGTTCAAAACGCCTACCGACAATAGCCCAAAAGCAGTGGCAGGCAAAAGCGACATCCAAATATTATCAGCATTCCCTTCATGCAGGACCATGGTCCCGCTCACAGCCACCCATCCGAAGAAGACAAGTACTGCCACATCACCGAGAGCATTGTATCCATATGCACCTTTACCCACGGTATACTTCAACGCTGCTGTGATAGCCAGAATTCCGGTGAGGAAAAAGATCACCGAGCGAAGGTCAGGGACTCCAAAGGCCAGATAGATGAGATAGCCTCCGCTTCCCAGACAAAGCAGCACAAAAGTCCAAAGGGCTGTTTTCATCTGTCCCGGACTGATCTGACCACTTGCCAATGCGCGATCTGCGCGCACGTCATCATCTGTTCCTTTCACATAATCCCCATAATCATTGGCCAGATTCGAGAGGATCTGTAGCAATAAGGCTGTGACAATGGTCCATATGAGTACGTCTTTGTGGAAGGAGTCATGGCCATAAGCCAAAACAGAACCCAAGCCGACAGATGCAAGTGCCAGAGGCAGGGTGCGAAGTCGAAATGCTCTGATCCAGGCCTTGATCATGATCACAAACTGGAGGTGCGACCGCCATCGACGACCACATTGGTTCCGTTGATATAGGACGCTTTGTCGGATGCCAGGAAGGTAGCTGCGTATGCTAACTCTTCCGGTTGGCCGAATCTTCCAGCCGGAATTGCACTGAGCATTTTCTGTGAAGCTTCATCTTTACTACTGCCTGATTTGGCAGCTTTGTTCGAAATAATGGAGCTCAAGCGCTCAGTCTCGGTAGCACCGGGTAGAATATTGTTGACTGTGATCCCAAAACTACCAAGCTCGTTGGCAAGCGTTTTCGACCAATTAGCCACTGCACCTCGAATAGTGTTCGAAACACCAAGCCCATTCAATGGCTGTTTCACTGAGGTACTGATCACATTGATCACACGCCCATACCCCGCTGATCTCATTCCGGGTATGCAATGCTGAACGAGAATATGATTGCAAAGCAAATGTTGCTGAAATGCACTGACAAAGGCATCGGTTTCTGCATCTGTGATAGGACCGCCCGGAGGGCCTCCTGTATTGTTCACGAGTATGTGATAATCGGTATTGCTGTTTGCCAAAGCCTTTCGCAGTTCATCGGGTTTTGAAAAGTCGGCGCAGATGCAGTCATGGCCTTCTCCATTGAGCTGATCTCGAACTTCAACAAGCTTCATTTCATTCCGAGCAACCAGAGTGACCCGGGCACCACTATTCGCGAATTCTTCCGCTATGGCACGTCCGATTCCCTGCGTGCTGCCACATACCAGGGCATTCTTTCCGTTAAGATCTATTTCCATCAGGATATCACGTTGAGTTCCTTACCAATTTTGACAAATGCCGCGACTGCTCTTTCTAGTTGCTCACGACTGTGCGCTGCGCTCATTTGTACACGGATCCTTGCTTGTCCTTTTGGCACAACCGGGAAGTAGAATCCGATCACGTAGATCCCTTCATCGAGCAATTTGGACGCAAAGTCCTGTGACAGCTTTGCATCGTATAACATGATCGGTACGATCGGATGCACTCCCGGTTTGATATCAAATCCGGCGTCTGTCATGGCTTGTCGGAAATAGGTCGTGTTGTCTTCCAGTTTATCGCGAAGCTCAGTGGTCCCACCAAGCATATCCAATACAGCGATCGATGCCCCGACGATCGAAGGAGCAACTGTATTACTGAACAAATATGGACGCGAACGTTGTCTGAGAATATCGATGATCTCCTTTCTACCGGAGGTAAATCCTCCACTTGCACCACCGAGTGCTTTCCCAAGTGTACCCGTAATGATGTCGATGCGTCCCATCACATCACAATGCTCATGCGTTCCTCTTCCGGTCTTTCCAATGAACCCACTTGCATGGCATTCGTCGATCATGATCAAGGCATTGTATTTCTCGGCCAGGTCACAGATCTTGTCGAGTTGGGCAATGGTACCATCCATGCTGAACACCCCGTCGGTAACAATGATGCGGTTCTCAGCGCTCTGACTCTCCTTCAAACAGCGCTCGAGATCATCCATATTGTTGTGCTCATATCGATAACGGGCAGCCTTGCACAAGCGCACACCATCAATAATGGATGCGTGGTTCAATGCATCACTAATGATAGCATCGTCCTTACCCAGGATGGGTTCGAAAACACCACCATTTGCGTCGAATGCCGCTGCATAAAGAATGGTATCCTCCGTACCTAAAAACTCGCTGATCTTGCGTTCCAACTCTTTGTGAATGTCTTGAGTTCCGCAGATGAAGCGAACGGATGACATCCCATAACCGTGCGAATCAATGGCTCGCTTTGCGGCATCGATCACTTTCGGGTGAGACGACAATCCGAGATAGTTGTTTGCACAGAAGTTCAGCACTTTACTTCCATCTTGCAAAGTGATCTCTGCATCCTGAGGAGAAGCGATGATGCGTTCCTCTTTATATAATCCGGCTTCCCGGATGTCTTCCAATTCCTTTTGAAGCTTTGGTTTGAGCGTATCGAACATAGACTGTGTTTTTGCGACAAAATTAGACGAATTGAGGGATTGGCGGTCAATCTGACGTAATGGCACGAACTGACATCCAATAACCTGACGTATCAACCTGCTGAGAGTGGAGTTCATACATTCATCAGTAAAAACCGGCTTTTTATCCTTTTGGCAGAACTATTGCCCTTCACCGGTAGTTAAAGGCAATTAAATATTGCACTACCTTCGCGACACTTCGGGCTGCCGCTTGTTATTAGTGCGTTGAGAAGGTAATAATTGAACAACATTAGAAATGGCAGAAGATAAAAATCAAAAACCCAAGATCGTATTCAAAAGAGAAGGTCCGGAGGATCCCAAAGGGTCCGGACAGCCTGAGAATCGTGGACCACGGTTCAACTTCTACTGGATCTATGCGATCATAGGGATCTTTTTCCTGGCCATGCTCCTGTTCCCAATGCAAAGCGCAGAGGAGCTGAGTAAAGGTGAATTGCTTGAAATGGTCCGTGAAGGACAGGTTGAGAAGATCGTGGTCGTGAACCGAAAGCGTGCAGACATCTATCTCACAGATAGCGCAAAACTCACCGACCAGCACAAGAAGAAAGTACAGGAACGTGGGATCCTTTCAAATCCCTCAGGCCCAACTTATTCCATGAAGGATATAGGGGACTATCAGACCTTCGATGCCGACATAGAAGAAGCACAGAAAGACATTGCGATCAACGATCGTCTTCAGATAGATACTACCACAGAGAAGGAGTACGACGGTATATTCAATTGGATCATATTCTTCGCATTACTCTTCCTCTTCTGGTATTTGATGATGCGTAGAATGGGTGGCCCATCTGGTGGTGGAGCCGGTCAGATCTTCAACATTGGAAAGTCGAAAGCACAGCTCTTTGAAAAAGGCACGAAAGTGAATGTCTCTTTCAAGGATGTTGCAGGACTGGAAGAAGCCAAGGTCGAGGTCATGGAAGTCGTGGACTTCCTCAAGAACCCGAAGAAATACACAGACCTTGGAGGAAAGATCCCTAAAGGAGTTCTCCTGGTAGGCCCTCCGGGTACAGGTAAAACGTTGATGGCGAAAGCTGTTGCCGGTGAGGCTGATGTACCATTCTTCTCACTATCAGGGTCGGATTTCGTGGAGATGTTCGTAGGAGTTGGTGCATCACGTGTGCGCGACCTCTTCAAGCAAGCAAAAGAGAAAGCACCTTGTATCATCTTCATCGATGAGATCGATGCCATCGGACGAGCACGGGGCAAAAGTGCCATGCAAGGAGCGAACGATGAACGTGAGAATACCCTGAACCAACTTCTGACCGAGATGGATGGATTTGGAACAGATACGGGTGTGATCATTCTGGGAGCAACCAACCGTCCGGATATTCTGGATTCGGCGTTGCTTCGTCCGGGACGATTCGACCGCCAGATCGGTATTGACAAACCCGACCTCAATGGTCGTGAACAGATATTCAAGGTTCACCTCGAACCGCTCAAGAGACTTGCTCCTGAAGTTAACGCCAAGAAACTAGCTGCTCAGACTCCGGGATTTGCGGGAGCTGAGATAGCCAACGTCTGTAACGAGGCTGCATTGATAGCTGCTCGAAAAGACAAGAAGCAAGTTGAGATGCAGGACTTCCAGGATGCGATCGACCGGGTGATCGGAGGATTGGAGAAAAAGAACAAGATCATCAGTCCGGAAGAGAAAAAGATCGTTGCATATCACGAAGCCGGTCACGCCATTGTGGGCTGGTTCCTCGAACATGCTGATCCATTGGTAAAAGTGAGTATCGTTCCTCGGGGAATGGCAGCATTGGGATATGCTCAGTATTTGCCTAAGGAGCAATACCTGTATCGTACAGAACAACTACTGGATTCCATGTGTATGACTCTTGGTGGTCGGGCTTCAGAAGAGGTTTTCTTCGGCAAGATCAGTACCGGAGCTCAGAACGACCTGGAGCGTATCACCAAAATGGCTTATGCCATGGTGACGTTGTACGGCATGAACCACAAAGTAGGAAACGTCTCTTTCAATGATCCGAAAGGTGAGTACGGTTTCACGAAACCATACTCAGAGAAAACGGCGGAACTCATCGACGAGGAAGTTCGCTCATTGATCAGTGAAGCATACGAGCGAACCAAGAAACTCATCGAAGAGCGCAAGAACGAAACAGAGCTTTTGGCCAAGGAACTCCTCGAGAAAGAGATCCTATTCCAAAGCGACCTGGAACGATTGATCGGTGAACGTCCATTTGATTCAAAAACCACGTACGATTCTTTCGTGAATGGCGAACCTAAGGGCGCTGAAGAGGAAGATGCGACAGAAGATGAAACTCAAGCTTCAAAAGATGAGGTTGTAGAAGAATCTACCGTTGAATCTTCCGACAATGGAGAATCAGCAGAAACTGAAATTGCTGATAATCAGGAAGAGGCTGATGACAAACGCTCCGAATAGAGCGCAGCATACTCAATGAATTCTCGAAATGCCCGGTGATACTCATCGGGCATTTCTTTTATACCGAGGTGACCACTGGGAAATAGTCTCACATCGATGTTCTTCCCTGTGGCAAATTGCTCCAGCACCACATCGGCGTTGTACATCTTATCTCTGGTCCCGATCATGATCTGCAATGGCATATCGGTGGATCGGACCAGATCGATCTGATCCACACGCTCCATCATGCGATACATAGAAGCGATCACGGAGGATTGCGGTGTGACACTCACCATTTCGAGAAGTTCATTTATCCACTCATCACGGTGATCATTCTCTGCAGACAGTAGATCGCGAACGAATAGTTTGAAGAAGTCCTCAGTTCCGTGAGATCTGATGAAGTCGATACTCTTTAATCTGTTCTGTGATTTCTCTTCCGAATCAGAAGCAGCATGTGAGTTGAACAAGCTCAATCCCAGCAGGCGATGGCTGTGGTGCTGCAACATGCTCAATCCAACGTACCCTCCCATTGAGTGTCCGGCAACGACAGCTTTCTCGACATTCAACTCATCCATCAATCCGATGACATGATCGGCGTTTTCACGAAGGTGAAGAACATCCTGATCCCGAGCTTCACCAAATCCGGGTAGATCGATGGTGATGATCTCATGGTCAGTGGCCAGAAGTGGAGCGAAATCATTCCACATGGTCCGGTTCTCACAAAACCCATGAATAAAGATCACAGATCTGCCACTTCCTTGCTTGTTGTAAGAGTACTTCATGGACATCTCTAAAGTGAGATGCAAGGTACTTAATCCGATAAAATTATAACGCGCTGAGCGAGCAGAACAGCGTTGTGCTCGTCGCCCAATACTGCAATATAGATCCCCGGAGAAAGGTCGATCGAAGTTGCGTTTGCCTTCATGACAGACAAGAGACGCCCATCTAATGTATAGAAAGTCACTTCACCTTCTACACCTGGCGCCCTGACTGCAGAACCGTGAGTAGGATTCTCTGCTATGATGCGTGAGGCTTTCACCTCTTCCGGTTGAACACTACCAGTAGTCTTGCACATTGTGAGTGAAAAGACCTCATCTGCAAATGGACATAACAAACTCTCTCCTCTCGCCATGATATAGATCAATGCCCGTACGGCCGTGTCTTCAGGGTTAGTTGCTGCCATCCAAACGGAGTCTCCCTTGTTCGTATTCAGTGTGGCATGCTTCAAACTCCTCCACTCCACCAGAAATACATCTTTGGTCTTCACTTTCAAAGGCATCTCCACGTAATCTCGACATATGGAAGTATCGGGTGTTCGCCAAGTGAACTTTGGCGTAGCGGCAAGTTCCAAACCGATGGAATCGGTGGCATTGTACCCGTTGTAAGTGGTGGTGTAGACTATACTACCTCGTTGCTTCAAAGTGCTCTCGGCTGGTTTCAATACATCCCCTTCGATCTTGAATATGTCGGAAGTCCATTTCCCGAGTGTAGCATAGCCTTTCGTGCGCAAGTGTATATCCTTGTCCTCGGCGCACATCTGATAAACCCCGTTTCTGAATATCGCTCCTAAAGCGCTTGGATCAATACTCGCGTTGAAGCTGTTGCTGATCCTGAAGAACACATACTTCTTTCCCTCACAACCTGAAGTATCAGTCATCGAATACACGAGTCGGTACTTCATGTTCGTGCTGTCTATGTATTTGCTTGGAATACGGGACAGTTATAGCAACGAATCCTGCAGTGTGGTGCGTAATGCATCACCGGAACGAACTCCATCGATCGACCAGCTACCGCTACCTGGTTTTGGTTTCAACAGTTTGTTCAGATTTATGGTATCATTCCCCCACGAAAGCATTGCCGAATCGAACATTGAGATCGGTGTGGTTCTTATTGTGATCTTAGCTCGATCCTCATTGCTGCACCCAAATGCATTGGCGAAGTTCAATGTGAGATCCAGCTCCAAAGAATTGGACATACCCATGTCAAGATCACGAGCGCCTATGGTCAGGTAGTATTTATCAAGGCCATTGACTCCTTCGTATTTGTCCTTCAGGATCCGAGGCCAATACGCAGGACTGCAATTGTTACAGTACCATGCTTCTTTACCAAGATTGGGATTCGCCGGGATCAGGACAAGCTCATCATCCAGCCAGATGGTGTCTTCGGCTTGACACACGTTCAGGTCTTTCAACAACACACGCGGCAGCATCTTCACCTGAACTCGCACCGAGTCCTTATATTGCTGATTGTTCGTGTCCGTTACCACCACATAGATATGGTCGTAGTAGTTCATTCCACTGGCTGCAAAATCCAGCGCCTTTGTAGTGGTGGAACTCTTTGAGAGAAACGAACAAAATCCGGCGTTCCACTCGAGTTTGGAATAAGACCCTCCACTGATATTCACTTGCAGATCCAACGTGTCGTTCACACAGATCTCAAGATCCGAATCGGGTATGTCGACTTGAAGCTGTGCAACAGCTAAAAAAGAGCAAACAAGCAGGACGGCGGTGGTAAGAAGTGATCGCATAGGCGGTACCATTAAGACGGAATCAGTCTGAGTTCGGTTGCCAACGAGCAGAAATACTGATCAACAGTTTGTTAAAGATTATCTAAAATGGAGCCTCGAAACCGATGCCAAAAATGATCTGACCAATAAATGAAAAAGGGAGATCGAAACCGACCTCCCTTTTTTCTATTTCAAAATCTTATGATCAAAAGTACTTGTAACGCTTGTCTTTGATCTCCGCTGCATTCTGCAATGCCTCTAGGATCTTCGCGTCAACAGTTCCCATGAATTCTCCGAATTTCTGCACTCGGATAGCTTCCGGATCGATGTCATCTCCTTTCGGAATAGAACCGGTAACCTGTAGAACATATACTCCGGTGTTTCCTGCAACCGGCTCAGACATTTCCTGCTCGTTCAGTCCAAACATCACTCCGACCAGTTCAGGATCGACACCGATACCTGGAATAGAGCTGGATGTGAATGAAAGAACCGGAATTGGTCGAACTGCAGTGTTCAGCGCTGAAGCAAGACTTTCAAGATCACTCGCTTTAGCTTTTGCAGCGGCAATTTGCTCGCTGAGGATCTCACCTTTCTTGTCTTTTAAGTATTCGATGGTAGCCGCATCGCGAACGTTCTCCAATTCCATGGTACCTTCTTCGAGGATCTCGGTACATTGTGCAACAACATAGCGATCGTTCAGATCGAGAACGTCACTCACGTCACCGGTACGGGTATCGTCTTCGTACAACCAACGCACGATCGTGGTTGGCTCCTGAATACCCGGAACAACCTGGTTGTCTTCACGGATCTTCGTTCCTTCACGAACAGTATATCCTGCATTTTCAACGACCTCGTTGAAGTCCTTTCCTTGTTCTACCTGATATTGGATCTCAGCTGCTTCGCGTTCTGCAGCGCGGTCTGTCTCATTACCCGGAGTGATCGTTCTGTTCAGAACAGCAACTTGGACAGTCTTGCTGCTTTCATTGCTCGTCACTTCCACAATATGAGCACCATCGCGCTCTTGAGAAATGAACACGCTACCATTTGCATTTGCAAATATCTTGTCGCGCAGTTCCTCAGATACCTTGAATACCATCCCTTCTTTAGGCAACCATCCGAGGTCTCCGCCATTACGGCCTGTTCCATCGAGGTTACTTCTGGAAGCTTCTTCCCAGGTAGTTTCACCCGAACGGATCTCCGCAAGTTTTGCTCTGGCGTCAGCCAATGCTTTTGCTGTATCCTGGTCGGTAGCACCCATAACTGGAATGTGTATGTGACGAGCACGCTTTCGTGCGATACTGTCCTCGCTTACATCGGCGATCTTGTACAATGACCACACACCTTCCTGGTAGATCGGCCCGATCACTGTTCCTGAATCAGCAGCGAAGATCGCATCCTCTACATCTGAAGCGAAAGTTCCACGTGGCTTGTAAGCCGGATCAAATGGAGTTTCACTACGGTGGATATTCACGAATGTGCTGTCGTCTTTTGCCTTCTTGAAACGATCGACATAATCATACGCCCATTTGCGAACATTCGCTGAATCTTCAGAAGATGGGAAGATGTTCACTACCACGAACTTGATAGATCGAGATGCCTGCTGCTCAAACTTGTCAGGATGATCAGCAATGAATCTTCTGAGTTCTTTATCGTTGAACGTAATTGTTGAATCCGCGATCTGCGTATATGGAAGTCCAACAGCCTGAGCGCTGATCTCATTATCCTCACTCATGATGGCCTTGGCATCCAAAGTCGTATAGAATACACCACTTTTTACGTACTTATCGTATTTCTGAGCGACGATCTCCTCTTTGATAGGTTCCTCAAAGAACAGTAACCAACGCTTGCGCAGTTGGTCATCCTCCTGGATATCACTCTCGAGGAATTGGATGAAACGGTTTCTGTCGTAGGTCTTGGTCTCCGGATTCTGGAATGCATTTACGATTCGCTGATGCGGGATGTTCCCAACGGTCACATCACTGAATTCTTCTGCTGATAGAGTAAGACCCAATTCGTCATGCTGACTTTTCACGATCTTCTCGTTGACCAGGATATTCCATGCTTCTTCACGAAGTGATTTATCGTCGGGTATGCGGTTAGGATCGTTAGTGATGTAAAGATCCCTGCGCTCATCCACTTTTGCCATGAAATCGTTGTAGTCGACCTTATCACCCGCGATCTCTCCGATGACGTTCTGTGTTTGATTGAACGCACTTGGACCACTCTTGAAAAGGTCCGTAAGTACGAATGCAAGCATCGCTGCACCGATTATCAAAAGCAGACATCCGGTCTGTCTTTGTATCTTCAGAATTACTCCGGTTTCCTCGTTTCTGTTCTTTGCTGCCATTCCGTTAAAAAATAGTCCGCAAAATAAGCGGTTTTACTGCGAAAAGTCAACGCAATTCCATGGAAGTGAGTTAAGGCTGAGATCGGGACCCATTTTGAACACTTAAAAAAGATCCTCAAAGGCGGAAAATGCAGTAAAATCAAGTGTTTCAGACGCAAGTGTCGTTTTACTGCAATGGATGCACGGTAGCATAATCCTTTTCTCCGAAGATGACCAGATAATTCCGCTTGCGCCATCCGCGGGGGATCTCATCTCTCGTGTAGATCGTAGAAGGGTCGGCGAATTTGATATCCGTTTTCCCGATATTCTTCTCGTGAAACAGATTAATGCCCAGGTATTTTTCACCTCCGAACAAGCGCTTTCGATACGTTTTCACATGCCAAAGAACTGAGGCGTCCCGGTACACAAAGAGATCCTTCCGACCTCTGCTTTTCTCCACAAAGTAGGACAAACGCTTTGGTCTAGGCTGTGGGGTTGGGGATTCGCCATATGACGAATACGCACATACGCGTGAATACCGATCGTATTCGGTCCATACCGCGCTAAAATGTCCATCATGCGCATCCAAGTCTATATAGTCTCCGGAGAAGAGGTCCTCTCCTCTTGGCGCGGTTGCTTCCCGACTGAGCCGGGTAAGTTTCCAGGTTTCTCCACCGTCGGTGCTGCTTGCCAATGTTGTATGGGTAAAGATGTTGAATGGGCATTCGCTGCGGTCCCTGTAGAGGACAAACAGCTCTCCCGTCCTTTGGTCTATGCATGCATTTGGCAAAAACTGGTCATTGGCGATCGTCGAATCAGCGGTACCTCTAACGACACGTGGCGTGCTCCAGGATTTTCCCCGATCATCCGAATATGTGAACATCACATCTGCTCCGGTCTTCCCGCTAGTGTCACCATGCACAACATACAATCTTCCATCGTGCTCTCCCTGTGAATTATCCATGAGCAAGAATGGCATCCCGTTCGATCGGTGCACATGATCGATCTCCATGACCCAGCCCGACTTCTGCTCGGCGATGACCTTGTCTGTTCCCCAGGTTTTACCGCCGTCGGTGGAACGATCGAAGAATAGCTTGTTAAAACCCGCCCACACACAGTAGATATTCCCTTCACGGTCAACAGCTGTTGTAGCACCTTCCAGCGATCTATCGTCGTCCATACTGCTACCTTCGACATCCGAGACCGTGACAGCCGGACTCCACACATCACCCTTATCCTTCCCTTCGCTGCGCGAAAAACGGATCCTGCTTTTGTACTTGCTCTTACTGTCATTGATCTTATCGAATTCTGTCCAGGTGAGATACAGGTTGCCTTTGAATCTGGTCGACCAATCGTCGCTCGACATCCACGGTTTGTCTTGTTGCTTATCTCCGTTGAGGCCTACTCCAACTCCGGGTGTGTATGTCTTTCCTTGATTGTCGGAGCGTTGAACCACGATCCGATCTATATACCCGTAGTGCTCCTCTTTGCCGGGTGTTCTCGACAAGTGTGTGTAATAGACAGAGCCATCCGGTGTGGCATGTAGCACCGGGTCGCCCCAAATTCCCAATGCACTACCCATGAGCATAGCATCCCATACATTTCCCGTATCAGCCGAGCGGTAGTAATGGTCAATATTGGCCGCAGCGATGCGTATGGATGGATCGGTTTTGCCGATGCAGGTGGAAGGTTCGTTGGGATAGAACTCGTTCCCGAGGGTATTCACTTGTCGGAGATATGCTTCTTGAGCAGAACCCTGAACCCAGGAAATGCTCAAGAGAAGTATAGAGATCAAACCTCGCATCCTGTTTATCAATGATGTCGGTTAAATAAGAGTCGCTGTCCCATTTGAGCCTCGTTGAATGTACCATTCTCGAAGGCGTGATGTCCGGAGACAAAGGTGTGTGCAATGCTGTGTCTGAATGTTCGTCCTTCAAACGGCGACCATCCGCATTTGTAAAATAGGTTGTCTTTCCCAACGGTTTGCGGCTTGTTCGGATCAACGACCACAAGATCTGCCCAGTATCCTTCTCTCACATAGCCACGGTCCACAATGCGGAACAACTCCACCGGTGCGTGACACATCTTTTCAACCATTCGCTCTACCGAGATCCTGCCGTTAGAAGCGTGTTCAAGCATCGCTTGCAAGCTGTGCTGAACCAAGGGCAATCCACTAGGTGCTTTCAGATAAGAATTGGCCTTTTCTTCTGCCGTATGCGGTGCATGATCCGTTGCTACCACATCCAATCGATCATCGAGAAGTGCGGCCCATAGCGCATCCCTATCGGAAGGGTCCTTAATTGCCGGATTACATTTGATCTTCGAACCCAGCGTATCATATTCTTCTGAGCTAAAGCTCAAATGATGGACACAAACTTCTGAGGTGATCTTCTTTTGACTGAGTGGAATAGAGTTGTCAAATAACGCCAGTTCCTCCGCTGTGGTCAGATGCAGAATATGGATTCGCGTTCCATGCTTCTTTGCCATTTCAGCAGCAGTATGTGATGAAAGGTAGCAGGCTTCTCTGCTCCGGATTATCGGGTGCTGCCGCATAGGGATATCCTCACCCCATTGGGCGATCGCCTTCTCGGTGTTCGCCTTTATGGTGGCCTCGTCCTCACAATGCAAAGCGATCAAGAGGTGACATTTAGAAAACACGTCATTCAGCGTTCGCTCATCGTCCACCAGCATATTTCCGGTGCTGGATCCCATGAAGATCTTGACTCCACAGACCTTTGACCCATCTGTTTTCAGGACTTCGTCCAAATTGTCATTCGACGTACCCATGAAGAAACTGTAGTTGGCCAGGGAAGTCTCTGCCCCGATCCGGTATTTGTCTTCCAATTTTTCCTGAATGAGCGCAGGAGGTTTGGTATTGGGCATTTCCATGAAACTGGTGGTACCACCGGCTACTGCCGCTCTCGATTCCGTAAAGATATTTGCCTTGTGCGTAAGGCCTGGCTCGCGGAAGTGAACCTGATCATCGATCACTCCGGGCATCAGCCATTTACCTCCGAGATCCAAAACCTCAGCACTGTCATCAGATATGGAACCGGCGATCTTGGCGATCCTTCCGTCCTGGATCAACACGTCGCACTCCGTACGCTTTCCTTCATTTATAAGCAGACAATTGGTAAGTAGTTTTTTCTTCATGGCAAGGCAAATAGATTTGTGCAATGGTCGACAAATTTAACATTCGTGTATATGGCTTGTGGATGGATGGCACGAAAGTTTTGATAGCTGACGAACAAATGCGTGGCCTTCACATGGTGAAATTCCCGGGAGGCGGTCTTCAGCATGGGGAAGGTCTGCACGACGGGCTTCGAAGAGAGTTCATTGAAGAGACCGGTCTGGAGATCGAGATCCAGGATCATTTCTACACCACGGACTTCTTCCAAAAAAGTGCCTTCAGTGATCGGGAACAAGTGGTTTCGGTCTACTACAGAGTGACTTCCAACATTGATGAGCTACCGAAAAAAACTGAAGTTGGCCAAGATCATAGCATTAGGTTTAAATGGCAAGATATCAGCGAGTTAAATGCTGACCTTTTAACCTTTCCGATCGACCGACATGTGCTTACGCTGCTGAAAAAGACTCACTCCGCGAAGTAGTGCTGGGTGAATGATGGAAGTTGCTGCAGATATGTGTTAATTTGATGAGCAATCATTCCCTATGTCTGACAAAAAACTCTTTCTCCTTGACGCATACGCGTTGATATTCCGTGCATATTACGCATTCATCAGAACCCCCAGGATCACTTCTTATGGTTTGAATACAAGTGCCATCTTTGGGTTCACCAATACATTGCTTGATGTGATCCAAAATCAAAAACCCACACATATCGCTGTGGTATTCGATCATAAATCACAGACCTTAAGAGCTCAGGAGCACAGCTTCTATAAAGCCAACCGGGATGAGACCCCTGAAGACATTAAACTGAGTGAACCATATATCCGCGAGATCATCAGGGCTTTCCGAATACCCATTCTCGAAGCAGAAGGATATGAGGCCGATGATGTGATCGGCACCCTGGCCCATCAAGCAGAAGATCACGGATTTGAAACATTCATGATGACCCCGGATAAGGATTTCGGGCAACTCGTGACCGAAAAAACCAAAATGTATCGTCCGGGCAGATCGGGCAAGAAAGCCGAGATCTGGGGACCTGCAGAGGTATGTGAGAAATTCGGTCTGGATAACGTAGCTCAGGTGGTCGATTACCTCGGGCTGATGGGCGATTCTGTAGATAATATCCCGGGTGTTCCGGGAGTCGGACCCAAAACTGCCTCCAACCTGCTCAAGGAATATGGGAGCATGGAAAACCTGTACGAGCATACCGATGAGATCAAAGGGAAACTCCGCGAGAAGATCGAAGACAACAAGGAGCAGGCATTCATCAGTAAGAAGCTTGCTAAGATCCTGACAGACGCTCCGGTTCCATTTGACGTGGAGGACTTGGTTCTAGAAGAGCCGAATAAGGATGAGATCAAAGAGCTCTTCAACAAACTCGAGTTCCGCACCATGTTCAGAAGAGTTCTTGGTGAAGATCCACAGATGATAGCCAATGGTGGTCAGCAGTCGCTGTTTGGCGACATGCCAACTTCGGGAAGCACGGCGACTCCTGCTCCCGTCGAGACCACACAGATCCTGAACATTGAGAACGTGGATCACGACTATAAAGCGGTCGAAAATGAGGCTGAGCGGGCAAAATTGCTGAGTGAACTGCTCGAGCAAAAGGTAGTCTGCTTTGATACAGAGACCACTTCACTTGATACACTGGATGCCGAGATCCTCGGTTGTGCATTTTCCTGGGAAAAGAGCAAAGGATACTATCTGGTCTTCCCAAGAGATCAGGAAGAAGCCAAGAGCGTTTTACAGGAATTTCAACCTTTCTTCTCGAACTCGGGGATTGAAAAAGTATTGCAAAATGCCAAGTACGATATAGAGGTACTTTGGAACTACGACATAGAGATCGAAGGGCCCATCTTCGATACCATGCTGGCCCATTACCTGATCGAACCTGATCAGCGACATAACATGGACTTCCTGTCGGAAAAATACCTGAATTACCAGCCGGTGTCTATCACTTCTCTGATCGGTAAAAAGGGGAAGAATCAATTGAGTTTTGAAACGGTTCCGGTCGACAAGGCTACTGAATATGCCGTGGAAGATGCGGACATCACTCTTCAGCTGAAAGAGAAGCTTGAACCACAGTTGAAGGAACACGACGTTCGGAAAGTTCTCGACGAAGTAGAGACTCCACTCATTCCGGTGCTCGCTCGAATGGAGCGTGAGGGCGTTCGGGTTGATGCTGATTTCCTCGGCACCTACAGTGAGGAATTAGAAGGTATAGCAGTTGCATTGGAGAAAGAGATCTACGAAGCAGCCGGTGTACAATTCAATATTGCTTCTCCGCGCCAGCTTGGAGAAGTTCTATTCGACAAATTACATCTGGATCCAAAGGCGAAAAAGACGCGTACGGGTCAATATAAGACCGACGAAGAGACATTGCAGAAGCTGGCAGACAAACATGAAATACCTGCCAAAGTGCTGGAATTCCGTGAGGTGCGAAAGTTGAAGTCGACGTATGTGGATGCGATCCCTCAACTGATCCATCCCAGGACCGGAAGGGTGCATACTTCATTTGCGCAAGCAGTTGCGGCTACCGGTCGCCTGAGTAGCAACAACCCGAATTTGCAAAACATACCCATCCGAACGGAGAGAGGTCGCCGGATACGTAAGGCCTTCGTTCCGAGAGATGATGACCACACTCTGGTTGCGATCGACTACAGTCAGATCGAGTTGCGCATCATTGCATCGGTAAGTGGAGATGAGGGCATGATCGAGGCTTTCAGAAACGGTCTGGACATTCACACTGCGACCGCAGCTCGCGTGTTCGGGGTGGATCTGGACGCAGTGGACAAGGAAATGCGCCGACGTGCCAAGACAGTGAACTTCGGGATCATTTACGGGATATCTGCCTTTGGTTTGAGCCAACGGATCGGAATATCGCGTACGGAAGCCAAAGAGATCATCGACTCATATTTCGAGCAGTTCCCGGGTATCAAGTCATACATGGACAAGACCATCGAAAGCTGCCGCGAGACCGGTTATGTAAAAACCTTGGTGGGTAGGAAACGATTCATACGTGATATCAACTCACAGAATCGTACGGTCGTGGGCTTTGCAGAACGCAACGCGATCAACGCACCGATCCAAGGTAGTGCCGCCGACATGATCAAACTGGCCATGATCAAGGTCGATGAGAAAATGCACGAACTCAATATGCGATCGAAAATGATCCTCCAGGTACATGACGAATTGCTTTTCGACACGCACAATTCTGAATTGGATCAGTTGAAGGCGGTCGTTGTTCCTCTGATGGAAAACGCCATGCCGTTGGAAGTTCCTGTGATCGTTGAGGTCGGTGAAGGAGCCAATTGGCTGGAAGCTCACTAGCTTTTGCCCGGTATTTCCATGGAAAGGGCTTCTTTCCATATCTCCCAGGACGCTCGTGCCTGGGATTCAAGCATAAGGTCGCCATTGATCGAACGAGCTCCATACTTGTCCGCCATTCTCATAAAAGCGGAGACGGAAGGAATATAATTCAGGTCGAAGAGCACATGCTGTTCGGTGAGTACCAGATACGGGATCGCAGGCATCTTATCCTCGTGAGGCGGTTTGCCGAGCAAGGTAGTATTCACGATGAGTTGCGACTCCCTGACCATATCCTTGGTCAGCTGATAATACCTGAAAGACCCATCCCTGGAGATCCTGCTGAAGACCCTGTATTCAAATCCTCTTTCCTTAAGCACATACTGAACAGCTTTGGATGCTCCGCCATTTCCCATGATGATCGCCGGGTAATCGGGTTTGAGATCAAGCTTGTCAAGGGTGGCTCGCACACCGATCACGTCAGTATTGTGACCGATCCAGATATTATCATTCCAAACGACGGTATTCACGGCTCCGGTCAATGCGGCTTCTTCACTGAGTGAATCAATATGTTGGATGATCTCCTTTTTATAGGGAGATGTCACATTGAACCCCAACAGATCTTCTTCCGCAAGTAGGTCCGGGATCAATTCAGGTCCGGAAAGGTCGAAGAGATCATAGCTCAGATCTTTCAATCCGGCTTCTTGGAAGAATCTGGCAAACAAAGCAGGGCTATTGGATCGTTGAATATCCTTACCGAGCAGTCCCAGATTCTTGCGTTCAGTCATTGGCAGGTTTGAATCGGCTTAATGCGAAAATGACGGCCATTGCAACAATGGCAAGAATGATCACCATGGCCACTTGTGGCTCCTGATAGGCAGTGGGCATCACATTCTCCTGAATGAACGGCACTTGTTCACCGTGGCTATTCGTTCTATAGCTGACTGTTTGTTTCCAAGGCCAGATCTTATTCAGCGAACCGATCAGGAAACCGATCAACACCGCTACCGTTACGTCGTAATAATTATCGAGCGTCCATTTGAGGAAGCGTGAGAAGCTCAACAGGCCGAATATCGCTCCTGCGCCCAACACTCCGATGAACATCAGGTCCATGCTACTCACCGCATCCAGCATTCCGGCATATACACCGAGAAGCAGAAGGATGAACGAACCGCTGATACCGGGAAGGATCATTGCACAGATCGCGATGGCACCTGCGATGAATATGAACCAAAGTTGGTCTGTTCCCCCACCTGGTTCCATGGTCGTGAAATAGTAACTGATCAGAGTACCGACCACGATCCCGATGACTGCAACTACGTCCCAATTCCTTACCATTCTCCACACGACCCAAATACTGGCCAGGATCAATCCGAAGAAAAATCCCCATAGCAAGTGCGGATAGGAATCGAGTAATTGCTTGAAGATGGAAGCAAGTGTCACAAAGCTCGTGGCAATACCTAAGAACAGCGGAAGTAGGAATGCTCCATTGATCTCTTTCCAGGCCGCCTTGATCCCGTCTTTCCGAAGAACCTTGAGTGTTTTGAAATTCACCGCATTGATCGAAGACAGGAGATCGTCGTAGATCCCGGTGATGAATGCTATAGTTCCACCGGAAACTCCGGGTACCACATCGGCTGCACCCATGGCCAGCCCTTTCAAGTAGATGAGAAGATGCTTCATCATAATTCGTCGAGATTTGCGTTGATCACTAGAGGTCGAGGCAAATCTATTGTTTAAATCGAATACATTTGAAGCCCAATGAGCAAAAGAAAACTCGGAATATTCATTTTACTGGCAGCCTTTGCAGTTGGATTCGCTTCTTGCGGTCAGCATCGCTATCGACCGAAGAACAAGCCCAAGAACTGTAATTGTCCGAAATTCTGAGAATCAGGAACGATCCTGCTTTCTTTGCTCGTAATTGCGCCGTTGCCGTTTCCGAAGTGAGTACATAAATAGTGCGACACAAAATGCGCCGATCATCACGTAAGTCCGTTGCGTGAATCCGAAATCTTTGAAGGCCATATACGCCTCAACTGCTGCAATGGCGGCGACTGCCAACCATACGATCTCTACGAATCTTCTCATGGTTCTGATACCTGTGTTGAATCCCCTTCGGATTCCACCTCTTTAAGTTTTACCCTGCCGCTCGGTTTGATGATCTTGTATTTCGTAAAGGTCTCATTGGACTCAAAACCCTCACCATAGATCAGCTCATCCTGGCGTTTGATCTTTACGAATTTATCGGTATGGATCCTTTTAGTGGCCTGATCCCAGTATAATTCCTCACTTTCCAGCTGCTCGTCGTACTTGTTACGCACCTGAACTTTGTCGCGCAGTTCGATGGTCTTGTCCTTCTCGTAGTGCACCCCGTAGTTGGCACGAAGCCAATTCACTACCTGTCCATTCTTGTTGTAGAATTCTGCATTCAGACCCTTGGTCATTTCCAAATAAGGCTTATCTGCATCTGGATAACGCTCCATCAGCGGAGCGGTGATGATGGCTTTGAGACGTGCCGAGTCGGTGTAGCGGATCGTAACGTCCGTGGCCGTTTCCACCGAAAGGCTATCAGAGCGTTGTTGGTATTTCTCGATCTCCTCATTACTGGTACCTGAGGAGCATCGACTAAAAAGAAAAACGGCCGACAGACATCCCAGGATGTACCATATCGGCCGTTTCGTATTTGTTGTCAAGACTTATTTCTTGTATCGAACGATGGTGTTCACTCCAAGACAAGGAACCAGGTAGCTCGAACCATCTTCCTGAGTGAATCCTTTGAAGAAGGCGTCTTCCTGCTTCGGATATTTTGAAGCGTACACAGCGATCAGTTTGTTCGCATCTTCCTCCACAGAAGGATCAGCGTTCTTCGCTTCGATACACTTGTCCACTGCAGCCCAGAATACCGATCTTCCGTCGATGTGGTCAGCAGTACAGTTGCTCGCGCTGTTCGCGTAGTACTGTGCTACGATCAGGTAAGCTGCACCGTTTGCTGCATCATTAGCGATGGCTTCGTTCGCGTATCCTTTTGCGCTGGCGTAGTTGCCGCGTTTGTATTGGATGTTTGCGATGCGAAGCAGCACCTCTGCTTTCTCTTCACCTTGCTCCATTCCACGAGCACCGTTACGGTAGAACTCGATCGCTTGGTCGTAGTGTTGCTTCGCGTGGTGTGCTTTACCAATTGCAAGTGCACTTTCGCTGCTTGGCTCGATTCCGTAGATGAGCTCTGCTACTTCAATGTAGAAGTCGTTTGACTCACAACCGGCAATGCTCATGAGCGAACTAGCTCTTTTCAGCAAAGCCAGATCAGTTTTGTCGGCGTCGATCTTCGGCTTGAAGTATTCGACGAGCTTTTCACACTCGAGGAAGCTCTTCATCATGGAGTTCACCGCGTCGTTGGCAAAGTTCCATTCTTTCTTCTCCTTATCGCTGGATGCATTATCCAGTCGGTAGTTGATGATATCGAGCATCTTAAAGTAGATCTCATAGAGCTCTTCCAAAGTGATGTCCTCTTGCTCCACTTCCTTGACCGCAGCTTCGACATAGTAGATAGGTACTTTATCGTCGGTCTTCATTCCCTCCAATTCGACACTCTCCTTGAAAATCAGCAGAGCCGAATCTCGCTTCGCCGGACGAAGTTTAGCCAGGTCGTTGGCATATTTACCTTTGACGTAGCCTTCGCTTCCCCAGTAGTAGATCCTCTTCTCATAACTCATCAACAGCGTATCAACCAGACCATCCAGACGAGCTTCAAATGCCTCTTTGTCCTCTTTCCGGAGGTCCTGCA
>VMDK01000124.1 GCA_008080835.1 Sphingobacteriia bacterium
CCTGGCTGATCGCTTCATCGACGCGGATCTGAATTCCGTGATATGCCGACCACTTGCTGTGTGGATGTATCCCATCAGGACTGCTCGCATTGATGAGTGCGATATTTCCGTTGATATCAACCCCTTCGAAGTCATTCCTTCCCTGCCCGTTGATGCCGAATCCGCAATCAACGAGTTTGCCCTTCACATGGGCGTGGTTGGAACTGTATGACAATGGGTAATACTGAACATTGAGTTTGAGATCGTTCCCATCAATGATCAATTGGCAATCAGCGTCATTTGCGAGCCGTAGAGTGGTGATCTCAAAGATCTGCATGAAGCTTCCGTTATCACCTAATGGCGCAAGTCCGAGATCCGCGAATTCCGCGGCCAGATACTCGGCACTTTGTTGCTCTCCCTGCGATCCTGTGGCACGACCTTCGAGGCGGTCGGATGCGAGATATTCAATGTGATAATGTAGGCGCTTGAACATTCGCTTTTCGCAAAATTTCAAACGCTGCGCAGAAGCAGTATTTCCCGTGAGTAAGAATGCCGTAAGTACGAGTGTACTTCGTATCAGTTTGTAATGCATTTTGTTGGTATCTGTTTGGTTTTCAGAGTGTATCGAGCAAGAGTTCTACGCCATATCTCAACATCAATATCAGCAAAAGGATTGCAAATATAGTTTGGAGCCTGTGGTTTGCCATCCGATGAGCACTTCGTACTCCAAAAGGGGCTCCTAAAGCAATCCCGGCGGCTACCGGAAGCACCGAGGTGAAACTCAAGTATCCGCTGGCAAGCCCGGAGTGAGGGAATTGCACCGGTTCTGCTATGGCGTACGAGACAAGGAATGGGATCAGCATCATGGGGATCACCCCAATGGAAATGGCGCTTGCCTCTTTAATCTCTCGATGTGCAAGTAGCGTGAGCATAGGGATCATGGCCACTCCACCACCTAATCCGCTCAAGGCAGAAACTATGCCTGTGATCACCCCGATGAATATATGTAGCGACATCGATCGGTTCACCTCATGATGCTGCTTTTCTTTCCTGTTTTTGACGATGGATCTCCACAAAGTGAACCCCAATACGGAGATGAAAATAAGCTTGAACAAACTGTCGGAATACCACTCAAAGTGCGCAATGAGGTTCGACACCAGACTTCCACTGATCATCGCCGGTATTGCTATGCTGAGCATGGTCGAGAACTCAAAGAATCCCCTCTTTCTGTGCTGAATGGTGCTCAACATTCCACTGAACATGATGGCCAGGAACGAGTTCGCCAGGATCCATCGAACCAGTTCCTCGCCTTGTATCCCCAATTTGCGGAAAACAAAGTCAAATACCGGAACAAATATGATCCCACCTCCTACCCCAAGCAAACCCGAAAGAAATCCGCCGAGTACTCCGAGAGCGAGTAATATGAGTATGAATTCTAGTTCCAATTAAAGTGATCCCCGGAGGATACTGTTGTAGCGCAATGGTGCATTGAACAACTCCAAAGCTCTGCTGATATCCGGATCATCGTCGAAGCTGGATTCCACTAAAGCTGTTTCGAAATAATATCTGTAAGAGATCTCTGATTCCAGCAGTTCCCGTATCTCGGCCCTGTGGCGCTGAAGGTCATTGGTCTTGAATTCCTCGAATTGTGCATTGAGCGAATTCAACATATTCTCCAGATCTCCGTAATAGTCTTCTTCTTTTGCCTTTGTTTTAAGCTGTTCTATGGCTTTTTCCGTATCCGTCTGATATCCATAGTGTTTACCGTCTAAAAAGCTCTTAAATCGGCCTAAATCGTCATTATTGAGCTCAAATTCCTTGGTTTGGGGTATTGAATCGGTTGAATTTCGATAGTTCGTGGCAAAGTCGAATATCAGATCATTACGCAGGAGACTTTGCGAGATCTTGCTCAAATCCGGCTTTTCAACCAAAATGTCGGGCGTAATTCCCTCACCATCCAATACCGGGCGTTTGTTGCGTGTGAAGTAGGTATGTTTCAGGGAGTCGGCAACAACTGTGGCCTTGCCATCTTTCTTTTGTGAGTAGTCGAGCTTCTGAATGCATCGACCGGATGGTATGTAGTACTTCGCCGTGGTGAGTTTCATTTGCGTATTGTACGTCAGCGTGCGCGTAGCCTGAACCAAGCCTTTACCAAAACTCTTTCTTCCGATCACTACTCCTCGATCGAGGTCCTGAATGGTTCCACTCACGATCTCAGACGCAGAAGCGGATTGTCCGTCAACCAGCACCACCAGCGGCATCTCCGTATCCACAGGGGTGTTCAGGGTTTGATAGCTACGATTGTCCTCCTTATCGCGACCTTTCGTCTCCACAACCAATTCTCCACGATCTACGAATACATTCACAATGTTCACAGCCTCATGGAGAAGTCCACCACCATTTCCTCGAAGATCCAGGATAACCCGTGCGATCCCTTGCTCTCTGAGATCCACAAAGGCATCCTTTACTTCTTTACCTGCATTTGGCGTAAAGCCCGTGAGCTTGATATACCCCGTTTCATCGTCAATTTTACCGTAATACGGGACATTTTTCACCTTGATCTGAGCACGCTCAATTTCGAAATTCATTTCACCCCGACCCGGACGATCGACCTTGATGGTAACTGCGGTTCCGGCTGTTCCTTTTAGCAATTCCGTGAGGTCTTTACTCTCCTTTCCTGCCACTGATTGTCCATCTACAGCCAACACCACGTCTCCGGGACGGATATCTGCCAGCTGTGCCGGAAAGCCTTCAAAGGTCCGATTGATCACTATTTGACCATCCTTACTGAAAACATTGGCACCGATCCCCCCATAGGAACCGGTCACCTGAAATCGATAATCCTCGGCCTGTGCTTCACTGTAGAAATTCGTATATGGGTCCAGTGAAAACAGCATAGCATCGATAGCTTCCTTGATCAACTGACCCGGCTTTACTTGATCAACATAGCTGACATTCACCTCCTTATATACGGCAGCGAAAATGTCGAGGTTCTTAGATATCTCGAAGTAATCTTCGGATGCCTTATAGGCTGAAAACAGCATTGTCACACTGACAGCGAGTGCAATTGATATTCTCTTTTTACTCTTCATAAAAGGTCAAATTGAGTACTCTTCATCTACCGGATCAAACAGCGGAGACCATCCTTTCACGGTCGCACAAAATTAACGAAGCTGTAAGGACATTCTTGTGTAGATCTCACTCAATCCGGTGAGCATGAATCGAAATCGGATGGAATGATCCCATTTTTGCTATCCGATAAAATCTCGCAAGGCACTAGAAATTTGCAACCAGTTGATTATGTGAAAGTTATGATTTTTAAGGCAATTTTTATAGACCTCAGATTTGTGCTCGATCAAATATCAGTCAAATATTAGACGTATTTAATATCGATATCGCACTTACGTATCGTGAACTCTATTATAATAGGGTGCCTCTATTATAGAGACTTGGTGTTCTTTTTTCGCTATACGATAGTATTTTGCTATAATATATAGCGTCTATAGCTTTCGCAATAGCCATGCTATTTGTCGATCACGGAACAGGATCATGGCCATGACCTCCCCAGGGGTGACATCGACTGATCCTTTTGAGCGTAAGCCAAAATCCTTTGATCGGACCATGCTTGGCGATCGCTTCGAGTCCATATTGAGAACAGGTCGGTTGAAATCTGCAGGAATTCGGCAATAACGGGGAGAGGATCCATTGATACAGTTTGACCAACAGCATCATCAGAAATGCGACGAACTTAGATATGGCGCTTAATATCTTCAAAGATCTTTCTGGTACTTTTTCGGATCTCGGCAATTGAGCGTATTTCCTTGCCTATATATACAAAAGCCAACTCGAGCCCAACTTGTTCATCGAGATTGGAACCGGGAACTTCAAGTCTCACCGCTTCACGCATCAATCGCTTCAAACGATTTCGATCTACAGCCCGCTTAAAAGACTTCTTGGACGCACTGAATAAGAAGCACGGCAAGTCCTGCGCGGACGTTTGACGGTAAAATACGAGTAAAGGATATGTGGACGATCGCCCGGAAGGATGGGCAAACAGCTCTTTGATCTTCGAACGCTTTCGAAGTATCCTGGTTTTCGGGAAAGTGAATTGATCAGACATGCCGGGATCACCGGCCCCGATATTAGTGCTTATGTCGAGGCTCGCTGGAAACACTCAGCTTTTTACGTCCTTTTGCTCTTCGAGCATTAAGGACTTTACGGCCATTCTTAGTGCTCATGCGCTCGCGGAAACCATGCTTGTTTTTCCTCTTTCTGTTCGACGGCTGAAAAGTTCTTTTCATCGCTGTTCTGTTTTATTCTGTCTGGCCTTTGCAAAAAAGGATTGCAAAAGTAGCCCTTTTAATCAATAATGAAAAGACTAAATCTGTTTTTGCGAAAGAAATATTCACGTGGGACTTCGATCACAGTCAGAACACTTCATAATCACTTACTTTAAGCGCTGTTATGAGTCGTAACAGCTTAACTTCTAGAAGGGTATCTGCTATATTCGCATAGAGTAATGAAAGCATTCGCACAAACGGACAGCACAAATGTGGCTACTGATAGTTCAGCGATCCACAGTCTTTCCTTTCAGGATGTTCTCGATTACCAGCTCACCAACAGCCCGAACATCAAGATCGTCAACGTTCTGGTGGCCTTCGCTGTCATCTTCGTCACCTACCTGGTGCTCCGATGGCTTCGACGCATCATCAGGCGATTCCGCAAGATCAATAAACTCAGTGTAGGCCAGGAAATGGCCTATTATCAACTGAGTCGATACGTGATCGTGATCGTCGCATTCATCATCATTCTGGAGTCCTTGAATGTGGAGATCAAAGCACTGCTCGTAGGTTCCGCCGCACTCTTGGTTGGAATTGGTCTGGGTTTACAGCAACTGTTCTACGATATCGTAAGTGGGTTTTTCCTACTTATGGAAAACACTATACGCGTGAATGATATCATCGAAGTTGATGGTATGGTCAGTCGAGTGAGAGAGATCGGCATCCGTACGTCCAAAGTCGAAAATCGCGACGGGATACTGGTGATCATTCCCAATTCGAAGATCGTGAGCAACACGGTGATCAACTGGAGCACCAATGGGACGACCACTCGATTCAGTGTGACTGTTGGGGTTCATTACGACTCCGATCTGCAACAAGTGAAAAAGGCTGTTCTGGAATGTGCGAAAAGACACTCCGAAGTGGTCAATTCACCAAGACCCATTTGCAGATTCATCGAATTCTCAGAATCCGCATTGACCATGGAGCTTTTGTTCTGGTCAAAGAACAGATTCCGTATCGAAGAGGTCAAAAGTGACCTGCGGTACATGATCTACAGTGAGTTCACTAAAAATGGTATCAAGATCCCATATCCTCAAAGGGATCTTCATTTGCGAAGCAGTTCGCTTGATGGACCTCCACCCACGGACCCCATCGATTTCCAGATGTAAGAGCTTATTTGATCCCGAGGGACTTGCGCATGCCTTTCGAAAGTGCATCCTTGTGCACCATGACATTCATAGTCTTGTAAGCCACATAAGGCTCTGAAGCGTAGAAATATCCATCGCAATCATTCTCTGTTCCCCAAGAATTCTTTACTCGATAATACTTCGTGCCATTCTGATCCTTTACGATGCCCACGATGTGCATCCCATGATCATCAGTTGTTTTGAAATTGTCAAATGCATCCTGACGCATCTCCTGATCGATCTTTTTCTCTTCTCCCGGTTCATCGAACTGAGTTCCGGAACGTTCTGCACCGGCATTATTGAAGTGCTTTGAATCCTTTCCTTTCACCTTGAGGTTATCTTCATCCTCAGGCACTATGGCCAATCCATTGCGAAATGAGAATCCTTTTTCGCTGACATCAGCCGCCCACGCTACGCTGTATCCGTTCATGATGGCATTATCGATAGAAGACATCATCTCATTCAACGGCACATTATATACCTCTCCCATCATCCAGTTATCAGGTACTTCAAAAATGAAAGTGCTGTGGAATGGATGGTGCGAAAAGCTGGTGATCGTGACGTAGTCATCCATCTTCAATCCTAAGTGTTGAGAGAACGACATTGGATCGTATTCGGCTCCTTGGTACTCGAATTTCTCAGGCACCGTACCCAAATATGCGTCCAGGACTGAACTCACAGCTGCTTTCCAGGAAGTAGTCAGCTTACCTTGACGGCTCTTCAGGATCGCGTCGCACATAGCTTTAAGCACGGACTCCAATTCGCTGTGATTGTGCTTCTCCTCTCCATAATTCAAGCCCTTATATGCCTCCTTTGGAAGAATTCCGTATTTCTTGATCACGTACGGGATATCGTGAAACGCTCCGCCTTGTCCGAAGTTGATCGATCCATGGAAACGAATGTACTTCTCGACTTTGTCCTCATAGGCTTTGCGTACAATGTACATTTCACTCAACTCATGCTTCCCTTTTCCCTGACGGATCAGCTCAGACTCGATGAATGACAATGCACTGAAGCTCCAACAGGTTCCGGTGCGATACTGGTCTTCAACCTGAGTTACATCAAGATCCTTGACGACCTCGAAAAAGTACTTGCCCCCTTCTTTGTTTCGCAAGGTGTCTTGCGCATGGAGTTGGAGACTGAAAAGACTGACAAGCAGAAAGAGAGATACAATGAGTTGTTTCATGATTTTCCTTTAAAGTGTTGCGAAAATAAAATGTACCGACCTATCAAGACCAAACACAAGACGAAGAAGAATAGCTTTTCCTCGTCGAACGGCTAAAAATGGAAGTAAATGAACGGTTGTATGTCTGCCGACTGAGCCTGATAAGCAATGAAGATCACAACCGCGAAAATGGCAGCCTTGGCAACATCAGGGACCCGAGAATACCATCCTGCGGCACTGTCTTTCCAGTTTCTGGGTAAATAATGCCCAAAGAAGCCGATGAACATCACAAAGAAGATCCATTTGTACTCGACGATGACCTCCCAAACGCCATGACCTCGGAAATTCGTGAAGATCTGACCGAGCATGTGATTTACCGCCAACATATCCTTTGCCCTGAAGTATATCCAGCAAAAGGCAACAAAATGAAACGTGATCACTCCCATCAGGTACTTGTAACATTTGGACCCGCTCTCTGCCCAAGGCACATATTGCATCCAGATCTTGTGTATGGCAAGTGCCAATCCGTGAAGTCCGCCCCAAACGATGAATCGTGTAGCCGCGCCGTGCCAAAGACCGCCGAGCAACATAGTCAGCATCAGATTCACGTATGTACGTATCTTACCCTTTCGATTACCGCCTAGGCTGATATACAGATAGTCGCGAAGCCAGGACGAGAGAGAAATATGCCACCTCCTCCAGAAGTCGGTGATGGAAGTAGCTTTATACGGGGAGTTGAAGTTGAGAGGCAACGTGAATCCAAGTAGAGCTGCCAATCCAATGGCCATATCTGAGTATCCGGAGAAGTCACAATATATCTGGATACTATATCCATAAACAGCCATCAGGTTGCTGAATCCATTGTACAGCATAGGGTTGTCGAATACCCTGTCCACAAAGTTGATGCTGATATAATCGCTCACCACCATCTTCTTGAACATCCCACTCATGATCAGGAAAACAGCCGCTCCGAATTGCTCCTTCGTGAGATGATATTTCTTGTATATCTGCGGGAGAAAATCAGAGGCACGAACGATAGGTCCGGCGACCAACTGCGGGAAGAAGGTCACGAAAAATCCGAAATCCACAATGCTCCTCGCAGGTTTCAAGTTCCCTCTGTAAATGTCAATGCTGTAGCTGAGTGTCTGGAAGGTGTAAAATGAAATACCTACCGGAAGGAAGATCTCGAATATATCGTGATGCGTCCCAAAGCTCATATTGCTAAACGCCGCGAGAAAGTTGATGGCTTTGAGTTCCGTCCCCAACCATCCATTGATCAAACCGACGAAGTAGTAGGAATACTTGAAAAAGAAGAGCATTCCGAGATTCGACACAAGGCTTATGATCAGGAAGAGGTTCTTCCTGCTTTTGGCTACAGCCTTGAATATGGCATTTCCGCACCAGTAATCGACGAATGTGCTGAATACGAGTATCCAAAAGTACAAGCCTCCTGACTTGTAATAGAAGAACAAGCTGAATGCCAGCAAGTATATGTTCCTTACCCGCAGGTTCTTATGGAGCAATGTAAATACACCAAAACCAATGGTGAAGAGGAAGAGAAAGAGATACTGACTGAATATCAGGGGGGTGTTCTCCGAATAGATGAATATTTCTCTCCAGCTCAGCAAAGCAAGTTCAATTGGTTGGTTCTTACGGTCGGTTCAAATATGCTACTGATCCTCGGTTTGTGTGACTTCTTTTTCCGGTTTGGCAGGTTCGATTCTGGCAAAGTCGGCTTTCATCAATGCGTCATATAGCAATTTGCCCTGAAGGACATATCCATCCTCTGTGTAATGCACGAGATCATAACGGGCTAATCCGTTTCTCACCCAATCTTTAATGGCGTAGCTACCACCCATTATGCTATTGAAGTCCCATATTCCGGTTTCGTGTTTTTCCGACAGCTCTCCGATCACTCGAACAACCTGCCGCTGATTGATATCGTGATATCGCCTGCGACGGTAATAGTCTCCTGGCGTGGTCAGCAAGATGGACGCCTCAGGATTACGCTCCCGGATCTTTGTCAGAAAGTAACTGTAGTTATCCTTGAAACACCCATCGCAGAAACGTCTGCTCGACATGTAACCATCGTTGGTCCCAAGCGAAATGATGATCAGGTCCGCATTCAGATGCTGAAGCTGCTCGTCAAAGAATTGATTGCGCAAGTAAGACTGAACATGTGCTCCGTTCAAACCGATCGAATGGTAGATCACGCCCCGATCGTCGTTCTCGAAACTAAGACCAAAGAGTTGTACAAAATCGTATGTATCTCTTTTTTCAAAGGCCAACCACATACTGTCCTGATCACTGGTAAAATGAGCACTACTTATGGAATTCGATTCTTTGAGAATGTCGACCTCCAACTCTGAACTGTCTCCGTTCAAGAATCGAAATCTCGGAGCATTTGGGTTGCCGAAATGAAAGATATCGAGCCGACTGAAATCATAATTCATTGCTCGATACCGATCCGGATCGATCTTAAGCGAAGCCGTCGAATCGTATGTGCTGGTTGATGCGCCGCAGATCCCAAAGTTGCATTGGGTGCGGTAGCTGGTGCTCACACATCCATCCCAATCACCTGTTGCACTGATCTTGATGTTCTCCGGATTGTTGGATCGGAGTAGTCGGTATGGGAATACAAAACCGCGACCTCCATTCCCGTATGTCTTTTGCAAAAGCTGTCGCGTAGTATGAGTGAGATAATCGGCCTGAATATGGCTATCACCTATATGTACGATCCGCAGTTTATCTCGTTTGCCTGAAACGAGCTCATCGATGGCTTTGAAGTATTTGTTGAGTGCAGCGGCATTTCCGATCACATTCTTGTCGTAATGCACGCAGGGATAATCTTCCGTGAGCACAAAACCATCCTCCCCTTTTTTGGATGACATCAATGCCACTAAAGGCAGGAACAGAAAAAAGAAGATCGCTTTTCGCCGGATCAATTGTATTTGCCCTTGTAGTTCGCTTTGATCCGGTTCACAATACTCTTCACCTCTTGTTCTCTGTCCTTGTGACAAACCAGAAGTGCATCATCTGTGTCCAATACAAAAACATCATTCACTCCTTCGATCACGATGAGTTTGTCTTTGCTGGATACAATGAGATTGTTCTCCGAATCCTGACTCACTATGTTATCACCAATGAAAACGTTGTTGTCTTTGTCTTTATTGGCAACTTCATGGAGGGATTTCCACGTTCCGAGATCAGACCATCCGAAATCGCTCGGAAGTACATAAACATTCTCGGCTTTCTCTATGATACCGTAGTCGATCGAGATATTCGAACAGATCGGGTAGATCCTGTCCACGAATTCTCCTTCTGACATTTTGAAATAATGGTCTTCTCCTTCTCTGAACAGGGCGGCCATTTCACTCAAATGATCTTCAAATGCCTGGAGGATGATAGATGTTCTCCAGAGGAATATCCCTGCATTCCACAGGAAATCTCCACTCTTGAGGAATTCCTCGGCAAGTTCGAGATTTGGTTTCTCTGTAAATGTCTTGACGGGTTTGAACTCGTCAGGTGACTCATGATGTTGGATATATCCGTAACCGGTATCCGGTCTTGAAGGTGTGATACCCAAAGTCAGCATTACATCACCGACCTTAACGAAATCCAACCCTTTGCGGATCTGGTCCTCAAAGGCAGCTTCATTCAGGATAAGGTGATCCGAAGGTGCTACCACGCAAGCGGCATCAGGATCCTTTGAATGGATCTTGTAACAGGCATAAGCGATACATGGAGCAGTATTCTTGGCCATAGGTTCGCCAAGTATCTGGTGATCACTGATCCCGGGGATCTGTTCTTTTATCTGATCCCTGTATCCTTCATTGGTGACTATATAAATGTGCTCCTTATCCACTATTCGCGCAAAGCGCTCAAAGGTCATTTGAAGCAAGGATTTTCCCAATCCAAGTATATCGAGGAACTGCTTCGGTTTTTGGACCCTGCTTACGGGCCAGAAACGCGAACCAACTCCACCGGCCATGATGATCGCATATTCATTCATGATAGTATTCCCTCCTTATTCAAGTCGTGTATGTGAACCATCCCCGCATAGGAATTATTTTCCAATACTATGATCTGGCTGATCTTCTTTTCCGACATCACTTTGGCCGCTTCCACGGCTAAAGTTCCGGCATCCAATGTGATCGGCTGCGAATTCATGATGTCAGATGCTTTTAGCTCATTCATATTCTTACCTCCGGAAAGCATCCTGCGAATATCTCCGTCTGTGATCACTCCAACCAACTCGTTCCCTTTTTGTACAACCGTAGCACCTAATCGCTTGGCGCTTATCTCCAGGATTACGTCTGTGATCCGAGCGTCCTTTGAAACAGATGGCTTGTCGTTCAATGCCACTATATCTCCCAGGGTCAGGTACAATTTCTTACCAAGGGATCCTCCGGGATGATAGCGTGCAAAATCGGAACTGCTGAATCCTCTTGCCTTGAGCAGGCAAACCGCCAGTGCGTCACCCATAACAAGCTGAACTGTTGTACTGGTGGTTGGCGCCAGATTGTTCGGGCAGGCCTCTTCGGCAACCGGAGTGTGCAGCACCATATCCGAGCGTTCCGCGAGAAATGAATTTAGATCAGCCACGATCCCGATCAAGGGATTGTCGCCTCGTTTCAGAAGTGGGACCAATGCTTTCACTTCGGGTGTATTGCCACTTTTTGAAATGCAGATCACCACATCATCCTTTTGCACGATACCCAGATCGCCATGCACGGCATCGGCCGCATGCATAAAAATTGCGGGGGTTCCGGTACTATTCAAAGTCGCAACGATCTTAGTAGCGATCGCGGCACTTTTGCCTATACCGGTGATGACCACTCGTCCCTTTGCAGACAAGATGCAATTGATAACGTCGACTAACTGGTGGTCAAGGAATCGGGTTAGATCGGCTACAGCCGTGGATTCTGTTTCAATAGCTTCCCGTGCCCACTGCAGGATTTGTTCTTTTCGCTGCACAAGCTCAGATATTTCGTGCAAAAGTAATTTTTTTTACCCCTCGAATTGGAAAGATGTGTTAATTTAGTGTTATACACATTATTGAAGGAGCTCGGAGCGTAAGAAGTTAATGACAACTAAAGCAATAGACCTTAGAGCGAGCCTCAAAAGCTTTTTTGGGTTCGACACTTTCAAAGGAAATCAAGAAGAAGTTATCGAAGCGATCATGCAAGGTCACGATTGCTTTGTGATCATGCCTACCGGAGCCGGAAAGTCGCTATGCTACCAATTACCGGCACTGATAAAGGATGGAACTGCCATCATTATTTCCCCTTTGATCGCCTTGATGAAGAATCAGGTCGACTCTATCCGTGGATTTGGAGAAAGCGATTCCGTCGCCCATTTTCTGAATTCTTCTTTGAGCAAAACTCAAACTCGTCAGGTTAAAGAAGATGTAGCAGCCAGACACACCAAGATGCTCTATGTGGCTCCCGAGACTTTGAAGAAAGATGAGACGATCGATTTCCTGAAACAAGTAAAGGTCTCCTTCGTAGCAGTAGACGAAGCGCACTGTATTTCAGAATGGGGACACGACTTCCGACCGGAATACAGAAGGATCAAACAGATCATCAAAGCGATCGATGATGTCCCTATGGTCGCACTCACGGCTACCGCAACACCAAAAGTGCAGGCTGATATCCAGAAAAACCTCAGCATGACGGAGGCCGAGGTTTTCAAATCGTCATTCAACAGATCTAACCTGTATTATTCGGTCAAGGCGAAAGGCAACAAGACCCAAACCTTGAAAGATATCATCGGGTTCATCAATAAGCGCAAAGGCAAATCAGGTATCATCTATTGTCTGAGCCGTAAAAAAGTAGAGGAGATCGCAGAGATCCTTCAGGCAAACGACATCTCAGCTTTGCCATACCATGCCGGATTGGACGCCAAAACGCGTTCCTCGCATCAGGACCAATTCCTGATGGAAGAAGTGGACGTGATCGTGGCGACGATTGCATTCGGAATGGGCATCGATAAACCGGACGTGCGGTACGTGATCCATTACGATGTGCCGAAGTCTCTGGAAGGATACTATCAGGAAACCGGACGTGGTGGCCGTGACGGGCTCGATGGAGACTGTGTACTATTCTACAATCCACAGGACATTGAGAAACTGGAGAAGTTCCTCAAGGACAAACCGGTTGCGGAAAGGGAGATCGGAACGCAACTCATCATGGAGATGTCCAGCTTTGCCGAGAGCAGTCAATGCCGACGCAAATTCCTGCTTCACTATTTTGGTGAGACCTTCGACGCAGACGATTGCAATAAGATGTGCGACAACTGTCGCCATCCGAAAGAGCTCAAAGAAGTCACTTCCGAATTCGTTTTGGCTCTTCAAGCGATCACAGAAACCAGTGGTAAGGTCAACATGAGTCACATTGTGAAGATCCTGCTGGGTAAAAAGAGTCAGGAAGTGCTCGCATACAAACACGACAATCTGGAGCTCTTTGGTAAAGGTGCTGATAAAGACAAGATCTTCTGGAAAAGCGTCATCCGAAAAGCACTGCTTCACGACCTGGTCGAGAAGAACATTGAAGAATATGGCCTGATCTCGCTCACAGAGAAAGGCGCCAAATTCATTGAGAAACCACGAAAAGTAGAATTACCTGTTGACACAGAATTTGAAAAAGTGAGCGACGAAGAATTTGAGAATCCGGAATTGGAAGACATGTATGACGAAGAGTTGTACAACAAACTCAAGGAGTTGCAGCGCCAGGTAGCGCGTGAAAAAGGTCTTCCGCCATACGTCATCTTTCAGGAAACATCGCTGGAAGATATGGCGACCAAGTACCCTGTTACCATTGAAGAATTAAGTAATATCAGTGGTGTCGGTAAGAACAAAGCAAAGAAATTCGGAAAGCCATTCGTTGAGCTGATCGAAGACTATGTCGAAGAGAACGATATCGATCGGCCGTCAGATTTTGTGGTCAAAACGGTCGCAAACAAGAGTGGCAGGAAGATCGCGATCATCAAGAATATTGATGCGAAGATGGCTTTGGAAGACATAGCCAATAGCATCGGATGCAGTGTTACGGAACTGCTGGATGAGATCGAGACCATCGTTTACAGCGGTATGAAGTTGAACCTAGGTTATTATATTGATGAGATCATCGATGACGAGGTTAAAGAAGAGATCTTTGACTACTACAAATCAACCGATGATAACGATCTGGATCTTGCTGTAGACGAGTTCGATGAAGAATTCACCCCGGAAGAAATGCAGCTGTTCAGGATCCAGTTCGTAAGCGAGGTGGCCAACTGATCAAAGTTCGAGTGCCCCACCAATAGTTATGTTAAATCCTATTATCCCATTGGGATTCTCATATCTTGGATAATCCCCATACGGGTCAAGATTGTTGTTCATCATTGCGGCGATCTCGGTCATGTTATTCTCGAACAGTCCGAAGACATAGTAAGAAGCGAAGGTCAGTGTCGGGCCGTCACTCGGGATCATTACCACCTTAACCATAGGCCCCATATTGAGCATCAGGTCATCAAAGATCTCTGACCAGTCCCCTTTTTCGGCACCATCATTATATACGCGGGTCTTGAATTTTTGACCGCCAAATTCAGAGCGTAAGCCAAAACCGATCCCACCATCACGGTCACCGGTGATAAAGCCCACATTCCAGGAGAAGGCATTTTGCATGAGCTTGAATTCTCGGTGTCCCTTCATCCCGCTGGGTGGAGTTCCCGTTGCTTTCTTGGTCTGAGATCGAAAGGCCATTTCCAGATCCATCTAGTCCCATCCCGATGTTGAGTACAGGACCACCGATCAAACCGAATTGCCCCATTTCCTTATCGAGCCAGGGACGTATCTCGTTGTAGTCATATACAACGGTATTCATACCCTTGACACCTATGAACCCGGCACCATAGCCGATTCCGTAGTAGATCTGCCCGGAAACTGTGAACGAAATGAAAGCTAGTATTGCGACAAAAATGGATCGTAACATATCCCGAATATAATGTTCAACGCTCAAATATGGTCATTCACGGAGGCCCCGACATCAGCTCATTTAGAGACAAATTGCCCGCCCTCATCATTTTTTATAATTTCTTATTTGCAGATGAGAAAATTTCTATCTTTGCAGCCCCATTGCCCGATCGTCTAACTGGCAGGACAGCAGATTTTGGTTCTGTAAGTCTAGGTTCGAGTCCTAGTCGGGCAACAAAAGAACAACACGACTGATCCAAGCATCGGACGTTTATGATAACCTCGGGCGCTCGGCGCAGCGTGGTGAAAGTAAAACGGTTATGCCATCACTCATTAACAAAGTAAAGATCTTTAGCGGCCAAGCGTCGCAGTCTCTGGCATCTAAGATCGCTGATGCCTACGGTCAACCCCTCGGAGACGTATCTGTTCCAAGCTACAGTGACGGAGAATTTCAGCCAAGTATCGATGAAACGGTACGCGGTTGTGATGTATTCTTCATCCAGAGCACAACACCGCCTGCGGAAAATCTCATGGAGCTGTTGCTCATGATCGACGCAGCGAAACGTGCTTCTGCTCATATGGTGACTGCGGTTATCCCTTATTTTGGATTGGCTCGACAAGACAGAAAGGACCAACCTCGTGTCCCGATCGGGTCGAAGATGGTAGCGAACATCCTGTCGGCTGCGGGAGCAGATCGCGTGATGACCATGGACCTGCACGCACCGCAGATCCAGGGATTTTTTGATATTCCGGTAGATCACCTCGATTCGATCGTGATCTTCATTCCGTATATCAAAAGCCTCGGACTTGACAACGTAGTTCTCGCTGCTCCGGACATTGGAGCATCGAAAAGGGTACGTGAGTTTGCAAAGGTTTTGAATTGCGACATGGTGATCTGTGACAAGGAGAGAAAGCGCGCCAACGAGGTTGCTTCTATGACAGTGATCGGTGACGTGAAAGGTAAAGACATAGTACTCGTCGACGATATCTGTGATACGGCAAATACACTGGCTAAAGCCTCTAACCTCTTGATGGAGAAGGGTGCTACATCAGTTCGCGCGGTGTGTACTCACCCTGTACTTTCAGGTAAGGCCTACGAAACCGTTGAGAACAGCTCACTGGTTGAACTGGTCGTGTGCGACACTATTCCGTTGAAACAACAAACACCTAAGATCAAGGTACTCTCAGTAGCGCGATTGTTTGCAAACGCGATCAGATCCGTTTGTGAGTATCACTCGATCAGCTCGTTGTTCAACATAGACAATGCTTATCAATCGACTCTCGGGCTTTCCCAGGGAGAAGACTCTGAAAAGGAATAAACAGAATTAGAATCATAGGAAAATGAAAACAATTGCACTTAAAGGTGAATTGAGAACTGACCTCGGAAAACGCGCAGCAAAAGAACTGCGTGCAGAAGGTAAGGTTCCTTGCATTATGTACGGGCAAGGTGAAAGCATCAACTTCACTGTTTACGAATCGGATTTCCAAAACTTGGTATACACTCCGAACAGCTATCTGGTAAGACTGGATGTCGAAGGCCGTTTGTTCATGTGTAAAGTTCAGGAGCTCCAATTCCACCCTGTATCTGAAGCGATCTTGCACGCCGATTTCTACAACCTGGACGTCGACGACAAAGTAAAAGTTCAGATCCCTGTTCGCGTAAAAGGAAACTCTCCTGGTGTACGTGAAGGTGGTAAGTTGAACGTGAAAATGCGTAAACTCAATGTGTTGGGATACATCAAAGATCTTCCTGACTTCATTGAAGTGAATGTCGATTCGCTTGAACTCGGAAAGAACATCCGCGTACGCGAGATCGAAATGGGAGAACTCACTCCACTCGATACCCTGGAAAACTCAGTAGTTTCAGTCAACGTGACCAGAGCAAGTAAAAGTGCTGCCGGTGCCCTTGCTGACGAAGAAGCTGAAGGAACAGAAGAAGGAGCTGAAGAAGCAACAGAAGAAGCATCTGAAGAATAATCCTCACTTTCCACACAAGTGGGAAGTTGACAGACCATATACAGAAAGAGCCGGTTTACCGGCTCTTTTCTTTTTGGAAAAATCTTTGAAAGCAAGCCGCGGTCTTCGTATAGGCTTCTTCGGGCTTCGTGAATTCGAAGTCGAGTTCAGTCCTGATCCTGGCTGTGTCAAACCGATTGTTTGAAGTTGCACTTGTAGCGATCTCGGGTGTTAGCGGCAATGAAAGCCCCAATCTATTCAACCCTCCGAAGAGTTTCCCAACAAATTTTATGAGTCCATCGGGCGCCACTTTGACCGATGGTCTTTTCCCGAAGGCCAGCTGAATCTGCCTGCGTTGTTTTGCAAATGAGTCATGTCCACCAACGCATAGATAACGGTCGGAGAACTTTTTCTGCTCCATCAATTTAACGGCTGCATGGCTGACGTCACCTGCATACACAACACCATTGCTACCGCTGCTCACAAAAGGGATCCCGCGTAGAGACTGACCTATGATCTGACCGGAGCCGCGTTTCATATCGGTAAAACCTATGATCACGCTTGGATTGAGCATAGCAGCCCGGAGCCCTTCTTGTCTGCCTCGCTCTACTTCCATCTCAGCAAGGTGTTTCGTGAACCCGTAAAAGGAGGAGTGGTCGGTGTCCAACTGAAAATCCATTTCTTCGTGCGTTGGTGTATTCCCTTGCCGTCCTACCGCAGCAGTAGAACTGATATGGCAAAGTGCAATATCCCGATCCGTGGTCAGAATGGCATCCACCACGTTCCGTGTGCCATGAGCATTCACTTGAATCAGCGATTCCCGGTCGGACCGCTGAAATGAAACCATAGCCGCACAATGGTACACTTCATCGGCATCTGCTAGGTGAGGAACCAGACTGAAAATGTCATCGATATCCCAATCAGTCCACTCCAGTCGATCGAGCATTGATGCCGAATCCTGACCAAAGGCATCCTGCAATAGGAATTCCGTCCATTTGGTTTCAGAATTCTTCCGCTTCAAGGCGCGAACCTGATGCCCTCTTTTGAGGAGTTCCAAGAGGAGATAGGAACCTACTAAACCGTTTGCACCTGTTACGATCTTCATTTCGTTTACAAGGTTAAAGAAAGATTATTTTTGCCTTCTAAGCCCGTGGAAAATACTGCACTGTTTGAATCGTATTTGATGCCCTGTGAGATGGAGCAGACCTCCGCGCCGACAGCTCTCGGTAATTCTATCTCCTATCATAAGGATTCCATACCCGATTGGACCGATGCACACATCTGCATTCTCGCTGCGGAACACAGCGGCAATTATTCCGGCCCAGAACTGGTCAGACAACAACTTGCCAAACTGACCAAGCATAACGACCATCTTAAAGTCGTGGACCTCGGCAACGTCCGACCGGGAAACACAGTGGCAGATACGCAAATGGCGATCTATGATATCAGCCATACCTTGCTGTCAGAAAGTATACTCCCGATCCTTATTTCCAGCGATCCGGATCTTACCTTTAACCAGTACCGTGCCTTCGAACAGATCAGCAGAAATGTAGAATTGTGTACGGTCACACAAGAGTTCGAACTTCGCAACGAGTCGTACTTCACGAAGATCTGTACGTACGAGCCGAATTTTCTGTTCAACTACAATATCCTTGGATTCCAAAGTCATCTAGTGGACGATGAGTCGATCAGTGCATTCAAGAAGATGTTCTTTCATCCGGTGCGATTAGGACTACTGAGGAACCGTTTGAATGAGATCGAACCTGTTCTCCGAAATACGGACATCTGTAGCATCGATCTGAACGCTATTAAGACCTCAGATCATCCAGCAAACAAGACTGCAAATCCCAATGGGCTGACCAGCGAAGAGATCTGTCAGATCGCTTGGTACGCCGGCATCAGCGAAAAGATGCGCTCTCTAGGCGTTTTCTCCTACAATCCGGAATTTGATATCCGTGATCAAAGCGCTCAGCTTACCGCTCAGATACTTTGGTATTTCATCGACGGGTATTACAATCGTAAAGGGGATCATCCGACCTTGCACAAGGAATTCCTGAAATACCGCTGTGCCCTGGAAGACAATACTCCGGACATCATTTTCTTCAAGAGTAAGCGAACAGATCGTTGGTGGATGCAGATCCCTAACCCCCGGAGTTTGGGAAATACCGACAATAATATCCTAATACCTTGCACCTATTCCGATTACCAAACGGCAACCAAAGGTGATATGCCTGATCGCTTCTGGCAGGCGCTGCAGAAACTATAAAATTGGGTGTCGGGTGTCGGGTTTCAGACTAAAGGTTGATTTTCGGCGTTCTAAGTTCAGATGAGCAAAAGAACATTCTCCATAATAGTCGTGCTCCTTGGCATATTCTTGCTGAGCTCATGTGCTTCCACTAAATCTTGCAGTAGAAAAGGTAAGACCAAGGTGGAAATGGGTTGGATGTAGTCCGCATCTAAATTTACACTTAACTGCCTTAATAGTCCGCATTCATTCGGTGTTCTCTCACCCCGTAATCGCTATATTTGCGCCTTCATTCAAAACGCGCATTTCATGCTTCGGACACACAATTGCGGAGAGCTTAGAATTGAACACGTTGGTACCCAAACCACCCTATGCGGTTGGATACAGAGAAGACGTGATTTTGGAAGCCTGACTTTCATTGATCTGCGCGATCGATACGGCATCACTCAACTCTCTTTCAATGAAGAGCAAAATGCTGAAATGCATGAAACTGCACGATCATTGGGGCGCGAGTTCGTGGTAGCCGTGACCGGAAATGTGGTAGAACGCTCGAATAAGAACGACAAACTCCCAACCGGTGACATCGAAATTGAAGTGACGGAACTGAAGGTGTTGAATGAAGCCCTCGTTCCTCCTTTTACCATTGAGGATGATACCGACGGCGGCGAAGAACTGCGGATGAAGTACCGCTACATTGATATTCGTCGACGCAAAGTGCGTGAGAATCTGGTGCTCCGCCACAAACTGACTCAAGCTTTACGCAATCACCTGAGCGCAGAAGATTTCGTAGAGGTAGAAACGCCTTATCTCATCAAATCCACTCCGGAAGGTGCCCGCGATTTTGTGGTTCCTTCCCGATTGAATGAAGGTCAGTTCTATGCCCTGCCTCAGAGTCCACAGACTTTCAAACAGCTTCTGATGGTGAGCGGAATGGATCGCTATTTCCAGATCGTGAAGTGTTTTCGCGATGAAGATTTCCGTGCCGACCGTCAACCTGAATTCACTCAGATAGACTGTGAAATGTCGTTCGTTGAACGTGACGATGTACTAAGCACATTCGAAGGCTTGATCAGAAAGGTGTTCACTAAAACCAAGAACATCGACCTTGGTGAGATACCAATTCTCACATATCAGGAAGCGATGGATCGATTCGGAAGTGACAAACCGGACATGCGGTTCGGAATGGAATTTTGCCACATCAATGATGTAGCTCAGGGCGAGGGCTTTGGGATATTCGATAGTGCAGAACTGGTTGTAGCGATCAATGCAAAAGGTGGAAATGCCTTCACCAGAAAACAGATCGACGCCTTCACCGACTATGTGAAGCGCCCACAGATCGGAGCAAAAGGCCTGATCTACTGCCGTTGCAATGATGACGGAACCTATAAAAGTTCGGTTGACAAATTCTTCGATCAGGACGCACTTGCAGCCTGGGCCAAAGCATGTGATGCCGAAGCGGGCGACATGATATTCGTTCTGAGTGGGAACCGCGGTGAGGTTGTCAATCAAATGAATGAACTCCGTCTGCATTTAGGAACTGAACTGGGGTTGCGCGATCGCAATGAATTCAAAGCATGTTGGGTAGTTGATTTTCCGTTGGTAGAATGGGATGAGGATTCCAAGCGTTTCCATGCCCTGCACCACCCGTTCACCAGCCCTATCGCTGAAGACAGAGCGCTCATGGAAACTGATCCTGGATCCGTAAGAGCCAATGCGTACGACATGGCGATCAATGGAATGGAAGTAGGTGGTGGTTCCATACGTATACACGACAAGAAATTGCAAAGCAGAATGTTCGAATTGCTTGGCTTCTCGGAACAAGAAGCACGTGAGCAGTTCGGCTTTTTGATGAACGCATTTGAATACGGGGCTCCTCCGCACGGAGGAATTGCATTCGGATTGGACCGCTTGGCCGCTCTCCTTGCAGGGACGGAATCGATCCGCGATGTAATTGCATTCCCGAAAAACAACATGGGTCGGGATCTTATGATCGATGCCCCTGCTGAATTGAATACTCAACAATTGGAAGATCTGGGCTGGGACCTTGCAACGAAAAAGGGATCCTGAGCTTCTATAAATAAAGCACAAACATGAAAACACATCTGGTAAGCGGAGGTTGCGGTTTTGTAGGCCGTAACATGGTAAAACGCCTTTTTGCCACCACAAACGATCGCATCATCTTCGTTGACGATCTATCTATCGGTACTGATCCATCCACATGGCTGGATGAGGAGATGAGCAGAGAGAGCAATGGTGTGAAATTCTATGGCTCCGATGAAAGATTGGTCTTCTTCCAAATGGATATCCGCGAACTGATCCGCAACTACCAGAATGATGCGAATTACTTCTCACAATTCGGATTCGATGTGGAACGCTTCAACGACGTGTTTCACTTTGCTGCGATTGTGGGTGGACGAGCGAAGATCGATGGAGACCCTATGATGGTCGCACTCGACCTGAGCATCGACGCAGAGTTCTTCCATTGGGTTTGTCGTCACAAACCGGATCGGGTCATGTACCCAAGCTCAAGCGCGGCTTATCCTGTGAGCAAACAGACCGAAGAAGCTGCTATTGCTTTAAGCGAGACCGATATCGATTTCAACAACATGGGGCAGCCTGACATGACCTATGGCTGGTGTAAACTGACCGGTGAATATCTGGCGTATATCGCTGCAAAATATTACGACATCAAGGTCACTTGTATCCGTCCGTTCAGCGGTTATGGTGAGGACCAGGATCTCAGCTATCCGATCCCAGCGATCGCCTTGCGTGCAGCGTACAAGGAAGACCCATTCGAAGTTTGGGGAAGCGGCCATCAGGGACGGGACTTCGTGCATATCGATGATGTGCTTGACTGTATACTCCTCGCGATGGATCACATCCACGACGGATCTGCGATCAATATCGGGCAGGGTCGTTTGACCTCTTTCCGGGAGATCATCGGACTGTTTACAAAATTTGCGGGCTATGAACCGGAGATCAAGCCTCTGCTCGACAAGCCGGTAGGAGTTCACTCTCGTTATTGCGACATGAGCTACGTGAAAGAAAAACTCGGTTGGGAGCCAAAGATCAGCATCGAAGAAGGTATGCGTCGTGTATACGAAAAGGCACTGGAGATAGCTGCAGCCGGAATCACCAACAATTGATCGATGGGAGTCCGGAAAATAGTCTGCTTTGGTCCCGGTCCTAAATTCAAAGGCGGGATCTCGAACTACAATACGAGTCTTGCCAAAGCGCTCGATAAAGAACCGGACACTGAAGTACACATCGTTAGCTGGACACAGCAGTATCCTGCGATCATTCCGCGAGAATTTGTCGACAAATCGAGTAAAGCGGACCTGCTCGAAGGAACCGACATCAAAGTCGCTTACCTGACCAACTACAACAATCCTCTGAGCTGGTATCGCACGGCGCGCTGCATCAAGGAACTCGGAGCTGAGAAGATTATATTCCAATGGTCTATCGCGATACAGGGCCTTCCTGTCGGACGGATGATCAACTGGTTGAAGCGCAATACCGAGATCGAGGTCATCGTTGACCTGCATTTCGTGCTTCAAAAGGAGAAAAGTAAGATAGACCGATACTTCACTTCGATAGGGATCGGTAAAGCAGATACATATATCGTTCACTCCTTGAAGACCTTCGAGGAACTCAAAGCATTTTATCCGAAAAGGAAGTTCCAGCTGGCCTACGATGGCATTCGCAGTTCAGAAAAGAACACTCAAACAGTCCTCAAACTATATCACCCGATCTATGATCTGTTCCAACCGGATCCTCAGTTCGACATTGAGGCTTTCAGAAAGGAGCATGGTCTTCGTGAGCATGTGTTCTTGTTCTTCGGGTTCATCCGAAAATATAAAGGCCTTCATCAGGCTATCGAATCCTTCGCCAAAGTAGCAAACGAACGCGATGATGTTTCACTTCTGATCTGTGGTGAGTCATTTTGGAAGACTTTGGATAACAAGAAATTGGGAACGCGCATCAAGCAATTCCTTTTCGGGCTTGCCAAGAGTATTTTCTTGAGAAAATCCGACGACGAACGCGAGTATGACCCATTGGCGCTGATCGAAAAATTTGGCTTACAAGACCGAACAGCGGTGTTCAACGAATTCATCCCGAATGAAGACGTCCACAAATACTTCCAGGTGAGCGATTGTGTGGTCCTGTATTATCTCACGGCCACTCCTTCGGGAATCGAGTCCTTGAGTTACAATTTTGAACTCCCTATTCTCGCTACCAAGGTTGGCCATTTCCCCGAAACCATTAAGGATGGTTTCAACGGCTACCTGGCCGAAGACAGAGACATTGCATCCATGGCTCAGACCATGCAAAAATTCCTGGAGAAACCATTGCCCGGGGAGAATGTTAAAGAAATAGCGAAGGAACTTTCCTGGAAAAATTACGCGAAGGTTGTTTTGGGGTTAGGAACTACCCTAAATCATTGATGGCAGACGGACATTCTGACTACCTTTGCGCTGCGCAGACGAATCAGACTCTTTTACCAACCGTGAAAACGACGATCATAAGCTTCAAATCATTTCTTTACTTCATCGCACTCACCGGCATTTTGATGATCCAATCATGTGTGGATGATGTTTCTTATGAGGAAGTGAAGGAATTGGAAGGATCCGTTTGGCCGCAGGACGACACGCTCGTATACTCCTTTAGCATTGACGACACCGCTCATTATTACAGCGTATACCTCACAATGCGTATCGATAACGAGTACCCTTACAGCAATATCTACGCTGGTGTGAATATGCGCGGGCCCGGTGGACAAGACATTTCAGAGCTGAAAGGATTTGAAATGGCGGATAAGGAAGGCAAGTGGAAAGGCAAGAGCTACGGTGGATTGATCGGGTTTGAATTTCCGCTCTACGAGCAAATGCAATTCCACGAAAGTGGTACGTATAAAATTCACGTTTTACAATATATGAGGACCGAGAATCTTGCCGGTGTTCACGACGCAGGTATCAAGATCGTAAAAGGCGCTCCTCTGTTATAGACCAGACTATGAAATACGATGTTTTAGTGATCGGTTCAGGACCGGGTGGTTATGTCGCGGCGATCCGCGCTGCACAACTTGGATTCAAAACAGGAATCATTGAAAAGTACAATGCGCTTGGCGGGACATGTCTGAATGTTGGATGTATCCCCTCCAAGGCCCTGCTCGATTCATCTGAGCATTTCCACGCTGCGGAGCACAAATTTGAGCAGCACGGGATCCTGACCGGTGACCTCAAAGTGGATATCGGTCAAATGATGAAACGCAAAGAAGGCGTCGTCAATCAGATGACGGGCGGGATCGAATTCCTCATGAAGAAGAACAAGATCGACGTTCACAATGGTTTGGGAAGCTTTGTTGATGCTCACACGGTAAAAGTGAGCGGCGAGGAAGAAAAAACACTGCAAGCTGATCGTATCATAATCGCTACCGGTTCCAAGCCATCTTCACTCCCGGGAATGGAGATCGATAAAAAGAGGATCATCAGCTCTACAGAAGCACTTAGCCTTACAGAGATCCCGAAACACCTTATCGTAATCGGTGGTGGTGTGATCGGCCTTGAGCTGGGCTCAGTATACCGTCGTCTTGGCTCTGAAGTCAGCGTGGTAGAATACATGCCTTCTATCATCCCGACGATGGACGCTGCTTTAGGTAAAGAACTTCAACGAGTCCTGAAGAAAGGGAAGATGAAGTTCTACACGGACCACAAAGTGACTTCCGTAAAAAGCACTGCAAAAAAGGTCACCGTCAAGGCAGAAGGAAAGAAAGGAGAGATCACTCTGGAAGGTGACTACGTTCTGATGAGCATTGGTCGTCGTCCGTATACCGATGGCTTGGGATTGGAAAATGCCGGTGTTCAAACGGATGATCGCGGAAGAGTCGTGGTGAATGAAAACCTTCAAACTGCACAACCTCATATCTATGCGATCGGCGATGTGATCGCAGGACCGATGCTCGCCCACAAAGCGGAAGAGGACGGAGTATTTGCGGCCGAGCACATGGCCGGACAGAAGCCTCACTTGAATTACGACCTGGTACCGGGCGTGGTATACACTTGGCCTGAAGTAGCAGCTGTTGGAAAAACGGAAGAGCAGTTAAAAGAAGCGGGAGTAGCATATAAGAGTGGGAAGTTCAACTTCCGAGCAAATGGACGAGCCGTAGCCGGCATGGATATCGACGGATTTGTCAAGATCCTTGCGGATGCGGAGACCGACGAGATCCTCGGAGTTCATATGATCGGCCCACGAGTGGCAGACATGATCGCCGAGATGGTGGTTGCCATGGAATTCCGTGCATCAGCAGAGGATATCGGACGAATTTGTCACGCTCACCCTACCACCTCCGAAGTGACGAAGGAAGCTGCACTGGATGCGACCGACAAGCGCTCTATTCACCAATAATGAAAACCCTCAAGCTCATATTGATCCTATTGTTCCTTTCGTCGTTACATGCCTGTAACAACAAAAGTGCGGATAATCCGGATGAAGCTACAGAAGCTGCAGAAGACAGCATAGCAGTTCCTCCGGGAAAATCGATCATTGAGCAAAGCGGAGATACCCTAGGTTCCGATCAGATACGAGCTGAAGAAAAAAGGGAATCCGATCTCGATGCTCGCGCCGTAGATTTCGGCACACCAGCAGGTAATTGATCCGGTGGACAACCTGTGTACATCGTCTGCAAGCCCCTTGCTAAATTTGATATGTGCGCATCGCCTTTCTCATCTGGTGTTCATTGATCCTGACGCTCGCATCGGCGCAGTCGACCATAGGAATTGAATTCCGGGAAGAGAAGATGGCCCTCACTAAAAACGATTCTGCGTTCACGGCTTTCGTCTTTACCGAAGTCGGCCCGTTTTCGGAAGGTATGGCATGGGTCAACGCAGGCACTTTGTACGCGTATATCGACACGACCGGACATTGGATCACAACGTACAAATTCACAGAAGCTCGAGACTTCAAAAATGGCTATGCCATCGTACAAGTGGATTCGACCAATTACGGGCTGATCACCAATAAAGGTGAGTGGGCCATTGAGCCGGATTACCGGGAAATGCGTGAACCTGTCGATGGGATCGTTTCGGTTAATCTCAGAGGGAAATGGGGACTACTGAATGTCGAAGGGAACGTTATCATTGATGCAGAGCTGGAAGAAGCACCGATCATTCGATCCAAAGTCTTTATCATTCTCAAAAGAGAAAAGTACGGAGTTGTCAACTCGAAGAACGAAACCGTGGTTCCATTTCGTTATGACTTCATATCGCGAAACGGGGAATTGTTCCTCAACGACAAGCGTTCACTTATTGGACATCCATGATCAGAAAGAGCTTAATCACCACAGTGCTGATCCTTGCAGCATTCATTAGCAGAGGACAGGAATACGATACTCAAAACGAAGCCGGTGTCACCGTCGGACAAAGCACCATTAGCATCTTGTTGAAGCAAGTTTTGAACGACGATGACCTGAAGTATAGTTTTAGTGGTACTCCTGTATACACGGTTCAATATGATCGATACGTCAACACATGGCTAAGTCTCGGTGGTGCTTTCAGTCGACAAACCATGGATGTGAAGTTTGAGGAATATGTCGACAATGATGGGATCCTTCAGGAGGGTGATTTCAACGCAACCTTCGCTCGACATGTGCTTCAATTCCGGGCATTTGCATTCTATGAGATCAATGAGTGGCGTTTTCGTGCCGGTCCAAGAATTGGGCTCAGCCTGTGGGGTGCGGATACTGATGTCGTAAATCGGGAATTGAAGTTCATTGATCGCGTCTCAAATGCCGTTCTTCCCGGAGTTGGCGTGCTTCTCCTCGGTATAAATTATCGCCCGATCTCAGCCATCAGTATTGGCACGGAGGTGAATCTGTTCTCACCATATGTTGTAGGTGGAACTGTGCTTTGTCATTTTTAGCCTCCCCTTAACCAAAGCCGTATAAATTTGCGGCATGCAGTGGGAAAACACGGAAGAATTTGCATCGAAGCTTGATGCACAGGATGAACTCTCCTCATTTAGGGGTGAATTCTACATTCCAAAGGTCAACGGCAAGGAGTCTATATATTTCACCGGAAACAGTCTCGGCTTACAGCCAAAAAGCGCCCGTGCTGCGCTTGAGCAGGAGATGAAAGACTGGGAAGACCTCGGCGTGGAAGGTCATTTCCACGGAAAGAATCCGTGGTTCTACTACCACAAATTCCTAACGGAAGGTGCTGCGTACATCGCCGGGGCTAAACCGATAGAAGTGGTCGTAATGAACAACCTCACTGTGAATCTGCATTTCATGATGGTGAGTTTTTACCGCCCTGCGGGCAAACGATACAAGATCCTCATGGAAGGTGGTGCTTTCCCATCTGACATGTATGCAATGGAATCACAGGTAAAATTCCATGGTTACGAATATGACGATGCGGTCATCGAAATGACCCCGAGAGCGGGGGAACATCATTTACGGACTGAGGATATTGTACAGACCATTCACGAGCACGGTGATGAAATAGCCCTGGTTATGTTCAGTGGGGTTCAGTATTACACGGGTCAGGCCTTTGATATTCCCGCGATCACAAAGGCGGCACACGATGCAGGTGCTCTATGCGGGTTCGACCTAGCTCACGCAGCGGGTAATCTGCAGCTCAAGTTGCACGACTGGGACGTGGACTTTGGAGTGTGGTGCAGTTACAAATATCTCAACTCCGGACCCGGTGGGGTATCGGGAGTCTTCGTTCATGAGCGTCATGCCAATAACCCGGAACTCCCACGATTTGCGGGTTGGTGGGGACATAAAGAAGATGACCGGTTCCAGATGAAACGAGGATACATCCCTGAGCCGGGAGCGGCAGGCTGGCAATTGAGCAATGCTCCGGTTCTGAGTATGTCCGTTCATAAAGCATCCTTGAAGCTTTTTCAGCAAGCAGGAATGGAACGCCTGGTAGAAAAAGGCAGGAAATTGAATGCTTATCTCGAGTTTGTGGTTCGTGAAGCCGGTAGATCAAATGATCGACTTCAATTTGATATAATTACTCCTGAAGAAAGAGGGTGTCAGTTGTCTGTGCTGACCGGGGCAAATGGGAAAGAGCTGTTCGACCATCTCACCGGTGAAGGTGTGATCGTTGATTGGCGTGAGCCGAACGTGATACGCATGGCTCCCGTCCCGATGTATAATTCCTTCATGGATGTATATCAGTTTGGAGAATTATTGAGGAATTTCTAGCTCCTGAATAGCATCTTTGAAATCTTGCCTCAAGAAGGCAGAATCCCTACTTTTGCAGCGCCTTTTTCGGCTAGCATATGAGCGTATTGGTAAACAAGAATTCTAAAGTGATCGTGCAAGGTTTCACAGGAAGTGAAGGTACCTTTCATGCCGGTCAAATGATCGAATATGGTACGAATGTCGTTGGTGGTGTCACTCCGGGTAAAGGAGGGCAAACTCATCTCGACCGTCCCGTTTTCAATACTGTGAGCAATGCCGTTGAACAAACAGGTGCCGACGTTAGCATCATTTTCGTCCCGCCGCCATTCGCGGCCGATGCGATCATGGAAGCAGCTGATGCCGGAATCAAGGTGATCGTATGTATCACGGAAGGTATTCCTACCAAAGATATGGTTACTGTTAAGGCGTATCTGGCCGACAAGGATTGCACATTGGTCGGACCAAACTGTCCGGGTGTAATGACTGCAGGTGAAGCCAAAGTAGGCATCATGCCGGGCTTCATTTTCACTCCGGGCCGTATCGGGGTCGTATCGAAATCAGGTACGCTCACGTACGAAGCCGTGGATCAGATTACCAAAGCCGGATTGGGCCAAAGCACAGCGATCGGTATCGGTGGTGACCCGATCATCGGAACCTCTACCAAAGAAGCCGTTGAGCTATTGATGAACGATCCGGAAACGGATGGTATCATCATGATCGGCGAGATCGGTGGAAGTATGGAAGCAGAAGCGGCCCATTGGATCAAAGAGAACGGCACCAAGCCTGTTGTTGGGTTCATTGCTGGTGAAACTGCACCTAAAGGCCGTCGTATGGGCCATGCCGGAGCTATTGTTGGAGGTAAGGAAGACACCGCTCAGGCGAAGAAAGCTATCATGCGTTCCTGCGGGATCCATGTAGTGGACTCTCCAGCGCAGATCGGTGCAAAAATGGCTGAATTGGTCTAGGGGTCAATTCGCAAAGCCTATCGGTCCATTCAGATCGGTCAAACCGAACAACCTTCGTATATTATCACGAACACTATTGGAGTATTTCTCATTGAAGTCTGGTACGTCCTGGAATTCAGGTCGACTAAGAATACCGTTCAATAGTACGAGTATTTGCGAAGCCATTTCCTCCAACCGGTTCACTAATGCAGTACCCGAGATCTCGGCATCATATGCCATTGCTATCCAGTCTTCTCGCTGGATTTGATCGACGTCGAATTTGCCATTTACTGACATTGCGAGATCAGTAGATAATTCAGGATACATTGATGTGCAAACTAGATCATATCCACTCGCAAGACGAGGTCCCATACTATCGTGAATAATAGAGTAATTCTTTGCGTGTGCGTCACAATTACCAATGAGGACATTGAATAAGAATATTCTTGTGAATTTTTCGATGTCTAAAGCCGGGACAAGAAATCTATCCCTGATCAATCTCAGACATCGAACAAATCCAGGACCTCCTTCTTTTTCATACTTTGCCGAATGCATTACACACAATGCCTGGCTAAAATCCTCCTGATGAATGCGTTCCGGTCCGGACTTTCCCCATTCCCGGTCGTACCGATCAACAACATAACCTGTAGCTCCGTTAATTTTTATCAGTCTGATTTGCGGTATTGCGATCCCAGTCTTTTCAGCTAAGATCATAGTTGCATACTCATTGAAGGGAAGTTGACCATAAGTGACACTATCCGGTTTGAGTATCACATTACTTGGTGCTCCATTTTTGGGCAAAAAGTATGTGCCTCTCTCTAGATAAAGGGCTGTCTTTGGTTGCGCACCTGCAATAGAGAGCCTCACATTCTTTTCTGAATGCAGGTACGGTTGAAGTAATCGATCTTTAGTCAACAGTACATACAACTCGTTCTCCGTAAGCTTGGCAAATGACCAACGCTCTTGAGGCAGGGACTCAATTATGCGTACTGCACCAATGCATTCTTTTCCCAATTCACTGAGCAAATGAAAATGGTTGGATGTAGATATGTTGATCGCCCTTGCAATAGACGCCTTTTCAGCTTCTTCAGGCAGCAATCCGGTAAAATATGCATGGGCAGCTCCACCATAGTATTCTTGATCGGTCAACGGCAATGATAGTGACAGCGGCTTGCCACCTTTCTCTACATAGTCATCGTCGTAAGAGAAGGACAAGGTGCCGTACTTGTCTACGCTAAGCCTCCCTACTAGATCTTCAGCTAGAAATACGTTTATCGAATTGGTCATTGATGATCATTCGTAAGCCTAGAGTTTGGACAATGCGAAGTGCTTTCCCAAGCTCACAGGTCTCCTTGCCATTCTCCAGTTCGGAAACAAATCTGGTTCCAACCCCACTGACCATTGAGAGGTCTTTTTGCGTGAGCTTGAGTTTTTTCCGTTGTTCCTTAATGATTTTACCTAAATCTGAAGCATTCATATTACCGTTCTGTAATATTCCAACAAAAATAGCGAATATTCCGTCTTATATTACTCTTCGGTAACATTTATAAAATATTGGTCCAATAATCTACATTTAATACCGAACGGTAATAATATGATTGCAACCTGGTTTATTCATGAATAAATTCCCGAACGGGATATTATTGACCTCTCTTTGAATCGCGGATCAGAGTCACCGTTCCGGAAACTGTATACTCATCATCGAGCTCGAAACGCCAGATCTTGAATATGCTGAAGTACGTTCCTGACGGTAAGTTCTTACCTCCTGTGCGACCATCCCAGCAATCGTAAACACTATTGGAATGGAATACCCGCTCACCCCATCGATTATAGATGATCCATTCAATGGAATCGCACCCGGGATTCAGTCCGTCCAGACAAAAGAAATCATTGAAACCATCAGCTCCCGGAGTGAATACATTGGGAATGAACAGATCATCTCCTCCCTTTGGTGCAGTTTCGATGACAGATGTGGCCGTGTCTGAACAGAGTGTATTCGGGTTGACGATGAGGGTGGCCGTATAGGTCATACCCGGTTCGTACTGATGCTTGGGATTCTTCTCAGTGCTCGTCTGCCCGTCTCCAAAGTCCCAATAATAGTCAGGCCCCTTACTGGATGTGGTGAATGACGCCTCATAAACACATGGCTCCAATTCATACTCAAAGGTGGCGTCTTTGTGTCCATACACATAAATAGATCGCTTGAACACATCCGAGATATTACAAGTATTGGAATCGATCACCGTAAGCGTGACCTCATAGGTGCCGGGTTCCTCATACCGGTGATCCGGCGAGTAATTGACCGTATCCGTATTCCCATCCCCAAAATCCCAGATGAATTTCGCCTGGGTACGGCTGAAATTCTCAAAGTGCACATCCAGCGGAGCACAGCCCAATGGAGGATCCGGACGGAAATAGGCATCCACCGCCGTTCGTATCTGAAGATCTATCTTGAAACTCGCATTGCTGCAACGTGGGCTCAAATTGGTCGTGAACGCCGCATCCGGTGTGACCGGGAAATCTTGTCGTCCACCTTCATTTCCGTTCGGGCACGATGAGCAAACACTCTGATAGATCACTCCTTTCTTATCGAACCGACTCGTCCCTCCGTCCACATGGTCCGCGGTAGAGTCTCCACCAAAATAGGTCGCATAGAGCAAGCTCTGCGCATCCTTATCCAGGACGATGATGTAAAAATCGTTCCCGTCAGTTGTGGGTTGTTCTGCATCACTGGTTATCTCGAGGTCTGTGGTCGATCCCGGATGCAGGTCCGGTCGAACTACCGACCCCCATCCGCTCATATAGATGTGTTCGCAATTGTCGACCAAGAAGGCCGTCGGCGCGATGTCGATCTGATTATTCCGCACCCCAAAGGATGTCTGGAATTCAATGTTCTGTAGTGAGGTGTCGATCTTGGCAACAAACTGCCCTTTATTCGATTCGCCATATACTCCGGAACTTGGTTTGATATTTCCTTCAGTCTGACCAGCAACGAAAATGGATCCTTCATTGTTGATCTCCACAAAATAGATCTGATCATAACTGCCCGTTCCGAAATACGATGCTGCTTTCACTTCTTTGGTTCCCTGATCGAATATCGCAATGATCCCGTCAATTCCACCGATGCGCTTCTTGTTCAGCACTCCTGTCGTGGTGTGCATGGTATCGCTATTGCTGCCACCACCCACGACTATATTCGAATCGACATCCACCTTGATGCTGTACAACGCGTCGGCTCCAGAACCTCCCCAGAACGTACTCCATTCCAATTGACTGAGATCTTCATTGAGCTGGAACGCGCAGCCTTCCGAGCCTACAATGGTATTGTCGACGGCGTTGACCATCGGGAAGTCGGATGAATTGGTGCTTGATGCGATGTACGCATTGTTGCTTTCATCCATGAATATATCACCACGATAGTCATCGGCGTAGTTATACCGCAGACTGCCATTCGAATTCAACCCATCTCTTCCCGACCCTCCAACGAATGTTGATGCAAGGAGTTGTTTTCCGTCGACACTGAACTTGGACACGATGATATCCGTGTTTCCGTTATGTGTGGTGTCATATGCGGTCAGTGTGAATGGGAAATCGGAACTATAGGATGTTCCCATCACCAGGAGTTGATCATTCTTGTCGACCACCAGACTATGAGGATACTCATCTCTGGCTCCTCCCAAATACGTCGCATAGAGCAAAGTAGTCCCGGCCGAATCGTATTTACTGATCGTGATATCGCAGGCGAGGTTTGCAGGGCTAAGCCCTTCTCCTCCTCCAAACTCGGTCTGATAGGCCCCGGCTGTCACCGGATACTGTCCAAAATAACCATCCGTGATGCCACCGGCGTACAAGTGTCCTTCGCTATCGTAAGTGGCCGTGAAACCAAAGTTATCGCCCCTACTTCCGCTGTAGGTGCTGAAGATGAGCTTGGGGTCTATGCGATATTGTGCATCTGCCGTGTTGGCCATTTGTCCGAAAGACGAAACAGCTTCATATCTAACCTCATCCCCAATAATGTTGAAATGGAATTGCGGAAATGGCGCTGTAGGATGTTCAGATAGTGTAATCGGAGGGGTTTCAGTGAGCACACCCAAGGAATGCGTGATCTTCAGGTATCCTTGCTCGAGACTCATGTCGTCCGCTCCTTCTACACCCAATCTGATCTGCGAAGGATCCGCTCCTTTAGCTACGATCCAGTCGTATTTCAACGAGCCATCGAAACCCGTATAGAATTCGAGATCGATCCCCGGATAGATCCCGTTCAATCGCATTTTTTCATAGGATCTGACATTAGTTGCGTGTTTCCGCGCGTCATTTCCATTCACGTAGTAGTTGAAATAGTACGACGTCGGCTCGGTGGGACTGGCTTCAGGAATCTGCCCTTCCAGAAAATGAAGTTTCAGCACATGAGCTTGTACACGGAATTTCGTTGTGGTGTACTCATTCCGGAAATGGTGGAAGAATTCCAACACCTCATGCTTCTCCTCGGCGTTGTGGAATGAATAAGTGAGCCCGTTCCGTTCGATAAAAAGATAACCCGATGGGATCTCTGTACGGAACAGCACATTTTCATGAAACTGCCCTTTGTTCTCTTCAAATAAGAATTTGCGCAATCGGGATTCCTCTGCCTGCGCCGACGCTGAAGCGCAGAAAAGCGTGATAATCAGAAGGAAATAATGGATCCGACGCATAAAATGGCTACCAAACAAAGTTAATAAAACTGCCTATGGTAAAGACCCCTGAAACCCCTAAAACGTTGGCCAATTGGGCTATATTCGCGAAAAATTTGACACTGCATGGAACTTAACGAGCAGCAATTACAGCGCAGGGAGTCCCTACAAGCAATCCGGGAAATGGGTATTGACCCCTTTCCACCGGAGCCGTACAACGTTAGTGTGACGGCCAAGGATATCAAGGATCACTACGAAGACGACAAGCTCAACTATAAGGATATTTCCATAGCAGGAAGGCTGATGCGTCGACGCATCATGGGTAAGGCCAGCTTCGCCGAATTGCAGGACGAAACCGGCAAGATCCAGATCTATGTGAACCGAGATGAGATCTGCCCGGGAGAAGACAAAAGCCTGTACAATACGCTCTTTAAAAAACTCCTTGACATCGGTGATATCATCGGGGTCAAAGGATATGTATTCACCACTCAGGTTGGTGAGATTTCCATACACGTGACTGGTTTGAAGTTGCTGTGTAAAGCACTCAATCCCCTCCCGATGCCTAAAGAAGTTGACGGAAAGGTATTCGATGCATTCACAGACCCGGAACAGCGCTATCGAATGCGTTATGTGGACTTGATCGTGAATCCAAAAGTCCGTGAGATCTTCAAGAAGAGATCACGCGCGATCAGTTCCATGCGAAATTTCCTGGATGACAAAGGATACATGGAGGTTGAAACTCCTATCCTACAGCCGATTCCGGGTGGAGCAGCTGCCCGTCCGTTCATCACGCATCACAATGCTCTGGATATCCCATTGTACTTGCGTATTGCCAACGAGCTCTACCTGAAACGACTCCTCGTTGGGGGCTATCGAGGAGTGTATGAATTTGCCAAAGACTTCCGCAACGAAGGGATGGACAGGACCCACAATCCGGAGTTCACTCAAATGGAACTCTACGTAGCCTACAAGGACTACAATTGGATGATGGACCTTACGGAGGCAATGTTGCGCAGTATCGCAGAGGAAGTAACGGGCGACACATCGGTTAAATTCGGCGACAAGACCATCGATTTCGGTGAGCCATTCGAGCGCTTGACCTTATTCGGGGCGATCGAGAAGTACACCGGTAAAAACCTACACGGTAAATCGGAGGACGAGATCCGCGCTATTGCGAAGGAATTGAAGGTGGAGGTGGATGAGAACATGGGCTCAGGTAAGATGATCGATGAGATCTTTGGAGAGCACGTGGAGCATCATTTGACCCAACCGACTTTCATCAAAGATTATCCGGTTTCGATGAGTCCGTTGACCAAAAAACATCGCGAAGACCCTACGCTCACTGAGCGATTTGAGTTGATCATCAATGGAAAAGAGATCGCGAATTGCTACAGTGAGTTGAATGATCCGATCGATCAGCGCGAGCGATTCGAGGAACAAGCAAAATTGCTGGAACGCGGTGACGATGAAGCCATGTTCATCGATGAGGATTTCCTTCGCTCCCTGGAGTATGGGATGCCTCCTACTGCAGGTATCGGAATTGGCATTGATAGGCTAGTGATGCTGTTGACGGATCAAAGTTCGATACAGGAAGTATTGTTCTTCCCGCAAATGCGACCGATCAAACGCGAGGATTGATCGAAACTTTCACCCTTCATTTTTGACAAAAAAAATGGACCCGCCGAAGCGGGCCCACCCAATTTTGGTCACCTCTTAAGGTGTAAAAGAGTTTACTGTCGCAATTTTATAAAAGGCAAACCAAATTCTTCATCGCCATTTTCATCGACGACGTTGATCAAGTAGGAACCGGATTCCAGTTCGCGGACATTGATCGTTCCACTATCTTCAAATCGACCGGATTGAACCATGCGACCACCGATATCGAAGATCAAGTATTTGTAAGAAGCACCCGGGACATCCAATTTGAGTCCGGATACTGTTATATCACCATTGGTTGGGTTCGGATATAGTCCAACCTCTCCAATGCCGGTTCCGCCAAAGTATACCACTCTGGTCGGCGTTTCTGAGCTTTGTCCGTCGAAATCCACTTGGTTGATCTTGTAATAGACGTAACCTTTCGTGTTCGGCTCCAGAACATCGAGATAATCGTATTCATTGATCTCGTTGCTGAATCCTACAGCAGGAACCTCGTTGATCTTATTAAACTGATCATCTCCCGGCTTTTTACGGTAGATATCGAAGCGTTCGTTATTGTCCTCCATGGACGTCGCCCATGTGAGTCTAACCTGAGAATTTGTGATCTTTTTCGCATGGAAATAGAGCCAATCGACCGGTACCGGTGTTGGGTTACCTGTCACTACGTCAACTAAACACTCAGCAACAGACGAACTACTGCAGACGTCAAAGTTCTTAAAGAGCCTTTTCGCCTAGTTTAGATAAAGAAACAAAAGTAGTGCAGAGAAACACATTTTTTAAGCAATTAGCCCTGCTTTCCTCGAATCCAGACTTGATATTTATATTAAAAACTGACAGTCAGTGAGTTACGAAATGTCAAATTTGGTCAGACTTTCGCCATTTAATTGATCGAAACACCTTGCTATTCAACAACTTCCGCACCGTCTATGAATTCCAGGATAAGCCTATCTACTATAATATCCCTTGGCCTGATGGGCTGATTCAGCCTCACACCTTGCAATGTAGTACACCTGCTTAAAGCCACGTATACCTGACCATGCGCAAAGGCGCCCTTGCCGATATCAATGATCACCTTCTCGAAGGTCTTACCCTGACTTTTGTGGATCGTGATGGCATAAGCCAGTTGCAATGGGAACTGAGAGTAAGAGCCCAAGACCTCCTCCTCTACCTCAGCTGTTTGAGAGTTCCACGTATACCTGATCTCCTGCCATTTTTCGCGATAGACGATCTCTTGATTCCCATGTATATCGACCAGGATCTCATCGTCATCCATCTCAATGATATGAGCTATGGTCCCGTTGACCCAACGCTTTTCAGGATCATTCTTCACCATCATTACTTTAGCCCCGACTTTTAGTTCAAGCCTTATCGGGGCAGGAAGTCGGTGCTCGATATTCTTGCCGGATTCATATTGCTCTTTGAACTTCCCTTTAAGTCGTCCGGTATATGTCCTATGCTCCGTGTCTAACTCTCGCAGTTTGAACATATTGACGTTTCGAGCACGATCGCGGCGCGATGTCAGGAACACCGACTCTTCATCCGGCTCTAGATCCGGCTCGTAGCGCGAGTTCAACAGTTCGAGATCCCGAGGCTCCACCTGGTCATTCCGAATGTTATTGAGTATGCGCAGAAATTCAGTCTCGTCTTCTTGCTGACGATACACCTTTGTCAGCACTACTCGCTCCATCGCCATGCGATTCGGAAACGCATCGAAAAAGTGCATTCCGGAATACATCATCCGCAACTGGGTCTCCTCTGATGGAGGTACTACCGGACTCAATTGAAACAAGTCTCCGATCATCACGAGCTGGACCCCTCCAAACGGAAGATCCATACGCTTGCGGTGTTTTCTGAGTGAAATATCGATTCCCTTCATGAGGTCGACGCGAACCATGGAAATCTCATCGATGATGAGCATGTCGAGCTTTTTCATGACCCTTGCCTTGTTGTTCCTGAATTTGATGTTCTGTAACAGAACGATCCCGGGAGGAAAGCTGAAGAATGAGTGAATGGTTTGCCCGCCAACGTTTAATGCCGCAATGCCAGTTGGCGCAAGGACTACGTGCTTCTTCTTGGTGATGCCCAGAAAATGTCTGAGAAGAGTAGACTTGCCGGTTCCGGCCTTCCCGGTAATGAACACTGACCGGTCGGTATTCTCCATCAGGTCGAGTGAATGTTCGAATTCAGAAGTGATCTCTATGGACATGCTCAGGCAGTGGGTAAAGTTAATGGATTCACGTGGATGCAAAGAAGACCCAAATGGCTAGAAAACCCAGTGATCAGAAATTTCCGGTAAACGCAAAAAAAAGGGTGACCATCGGCCACCCTTCGAGTTTCAATTTCCAGATCTCTGCTGATTTCTTAATCTTCCTGAAGATCGTCTTTGAGGATGAACCTCATCTTCCACGCATCTTCACCTTCTCTGTGCATGGCATCACCATCGTGCTTATCCTCACCGTGGTGCTTCCTCATGCTGGCTTTGTGCTTGCGACGGTGATCATGTGCCGCAGTGGCTGCTTTATCCTTCATATGCTTTGAACGGATCGCTTTCATGTCTTCCTTCCATTCCTTGCGCTTTGGTTCGAGATCCTTTTCGATCGCATCCAATTCGGTCTCATGGGCATCGACAATCGGTCGGATCTGTGTATCTACTATAGATTTGATCTGATCACGAGTGGCTGTACGTGTCTCACGATCGCCGTATCGATGTCGTGCCGGTTTCTCTTCCTTTTCGCTCTTCAGATCTCTTTTGACTGCCTTGATCTGAATGCGTGCTTCTTCGATCTGCTTCTTCTCCTCATCGGTAAAAACACTCTCAAACTCTTTACGCTTTTCACTCATGACCGGTTTGATATTCTCGTTGCGATAGGATTTCATCTCCTCGCGCATGGCTTTGTGAGATGCCCTGTCCTTCTCATGTTCTTCTTTGAGTTTTTCCTTTTGCTCGTCGGTAAGGATCTCCTTGATCTGTTCGCGATGCGCTTGCATTTTTTCATGCATTTCACCACGCATTTCATCCTTATCTTCTTTACGCATGGCCTTCATTTCCTCTGCAAAAGCCTGATTCAATTCGTTGATCTTCACCTTTTGCTCTTCGGTGAGGTTCACTTTCTCATCCAACCGATCGGTTCGATGTTTCATCCGATCGTGTTTCTCTTGTGCCAGTGCGGCCTGACTCAATCCTAGAAAGAGTGCAAGCATCAATAAAATCCTGTTCTTCATATTCGGTTCGGTTTAGTTTCCAATGTTTGTCCTTTAGACCATTCAGACCCAATTTTCATTCCAAATGGTGTGGAGGTGGTGGCCTGTGAGAGCGGAACATCTTCCTGTGAGCCTTCTGGAGGCGCAGTTCCTGTTCTTCGGTCAACACTTCATGCAACGCATCTCGCAATTCCTGATGGGCAGATCTCAGTTGAGCTCTGTTCTTTTTTCTGAGCACATCTACCGTATTTGTATGCTCATCTAAGATGCCTTCGATCTTTTCTACTTGATCTTCGGTGGGTTGAATGATCCTCATCATTCGCTTCTTCATCCCTTCAGGTTGTTGCATCTTGACTATATGTTCCATGCGGCCGTGTGTCATCCGACCCGACACGAAGAATCCAAGAGCAAATCCCAGAAGGATCGCACTTATGGTGATTATAGTAATTCTAGTTTTCATAAGTTCCATTTTGAATTGCGTCGTACAGATCCAGCTCGCTGAATCCATCGATCCCGAGGAGTGAATCCATACTCAATGAGCCGTCAAGGGCAAATGTGACCCCAAGGACAAGGACGATGCTTGCCGCAGCTGCGATCGTCAGGCCTTTCATCAGAAGGAGAACCGATCTACCCGGTTTTCGCTCCGGAAGCTGATGATCAAGCTCGCTCATGACGAGGTCAGTGAAGCTGTCGTCAAACTGATATTTCAGTCGGCCAAGTGTTTGTTCCAACTTCTGTTCTGATCGTTCATTTTTCATATCCAAGCTCTTTTAGAATGTGTATCATTTTATCCATAGCTCTGCTCAATCGCGACATGACAGTGCCTTCACTGATCTCCAGTACTTCAGCGGTTTCTTTTGTGGAGTGCCCTTCGATCATCCTCAAAGACACCACTGAGCGATGTTTTTCATCCAGACGATTTAAAGCGCGATGTACGATCTGGCGTTCTTCTCGGTCAACTTCTTCTGCCGGAAGAAGCATGGTTGTTTTGTCGAAATTGACGAATCGCTCCGTATCGCGCTGTTTTCCTTTGAGCGCATTGAGCGATAGATTGATCGCTATTCGGGTGATATAGGTCTTCAGGGAGCTTCTGCCCTCGTATTTGTCGAGGAAACGGAAGGTTCTTACGAAGGTCTGCTGAGCAATGTCCGTCGTCATGTTGACATCGCCCGTCATACCCATGATCACTGAAGCAATATTGTCTTTGTATCTGTCCACGATCTGTGAAAATGCACGTTGATCGCCCGAAAGAACGCGCGCCACCAGTTCGCCGTCAGTATGTTGCTGTTCTTTCAAGTTCAATGATTAGACAAACAGATATTCACATTCATTCCATTTTCTGAAATGAATGTGGAGTAAAGATAATCGACCCGGGATTTAACCGGTCACTCCAACTTCCCGATCGAAATAGATGATCTCTTCCGGACGCTTGTTTCGTATTGCTGCCTGAATGATATGCTGTATGTCGGAGTTGTGCTTTTGTGTGATCAGGCGGTCTCGAAATCCTTCCTGATCATTCACTGCAGAATTGGTGTCGAGAAAACCGTAGCCCTGGTACTGACCACCTTCGATCAAGAGAAATGATCGTTCGTCACGATGTCGGCCCTTGTCGAGTATCACATATGAGCCCGTCTCCAGAACAAAACTCGCCAGAGCATCCTCGACCCTTTGATTGTAAGACTCAATATCTTCTTTGCCCCGACAAATACCTTTACAGATCCCGAGTTGGTAATCGAAACACTCCTTGCTGCTGGTCTGGAGCCCGCAATATTTAGAACACAGTTTGTACTGATTCACCAATTGACTCAGGAAAGTCCTTGCTTTGACCACATTGCTGAAAGCAGCGATGGCTCCCTGCATGTATTTCTTCTTCTTGGCGATCTCTAAGTGCAGTACTCCTTCCTGATCCTGGAATTTGCACAACACATAGGCATTGCTTGTGTATTTCTGAGCCCGGTTGTATTCCGGGAAATGATTCTTGATCTCAGCGCTCTCAAGCACCAAAGCCAGCAACTCTGAACCGGTCACGGTATAACTGATATCAAAGATCTCTTTCTTCATGCGCAGTTTGCCAGGAGTAGAATCGAGGAAATGACTGTTCACGCGCTTTCGAATGTCGATCGCTTTGCCAACATAAATGACCTTGCCATCGTTATCGTGCATGTAATACACACCGGTGAGTTCGGGCAATGAATCATACACAGAACGTTCCAGATTCGGTGGCAAGGTTGCCTCTTTACTCCGTGCATTCAACGCGTTTGTGATGTGATCTTCGGTGTCATTGTCGAGCAACAACTGCAATAGCTTCACTGTAGCTTTTGCGTCTCCGGCTGCTCGGTGTCTATCCTCGATCGTGATGCCTAAGCTCTTACACAATTTGCCCAAGCTATAGGAGCGCAAACCCGGGAACACCTTTCTACTTGTACGAACGGTACAGAATTTCTTTCGTCGGAATTCTGCTCCGAGATCTTTGTACTCACTTCGGATGACGTTGTAATCGAAGTTGACATTATGCGCCACAAAGACGCGGTCCTTGGTAATGGAATGCAGGTCCTTCGCGATCTCGTAAAAGCGAGGAGCATCCATGACCATCTCATTCGAAATTCCTGTGAGACCTGTGATGAATGAAGGGATATGCGTCTCGGGATTCACGAGCGAAACGAACTCGTCGACGATCTCTCGTTTCTCCGAGTCATAGACGAACACCGCCACTTCTGTGATCTTGTTCGATGCTCCGGTGGTCTCTATGTCAACTACGGCGTATTCCAACTTGCGTGCAAGTTAAATCGGGGTTGGAAAATGAGAAAAGATAGTTGCCCACACAAATTGGGGATCGGGTGTCGGGTGACGGGTGTCGGGACAAAAGCAAATCGGTCAGGATCACTGTTCACTCACACTATTCACTCAAACTTCCCGCTAGGGAATTTACTAGCGGTTGATCGCGTTGAAATACTCCCGCACCTTTTGCTTGTAGTAAGAGTTTAGGTCAGGTGGCAAGCTTCGGAGCAATTCCTGCTCTTTCTCTTTTTGTTTCAAATACTCTTCGATCGACGGCGGTAGCTCACGCTGGAATTCTTGTCCTTCCTTGGACTTGCGTTGTTCGTCCTTCTCCTGCTCACGCTCCGCTTTTTCATGCTCTAAAAGACGGGTCAGGATCTCCTGTTGTCGTTCCAGAACTTGCTGACTCAAGCGCTTGTTATAAAGGTCCTGCTCCAGGTCATCCATTAGCTGTTCTGTCTGTCCGAGATTCCCGAGCTTTTTGCCCTTTCCTTCTTTTTCCAACTGAGCCTTGATGTCACGAAGTTTCTTCCGTATCGCAGCCTGCATTGCTGCGGCTTCTGCAAATTCTTTACTTCCGGGTTTCCCTTGTCCGCCCTGCTTCATACCCTGATTCATCTCCTCGAGTTGCTTCTTTAGCGATTCCTGCATTTGCCGTAGTGACTTCATCTTCTGTCCGGAACCGGACTTCTGATTGGATCCCGGATTCTTGCAACTTCCTGCTCCTTGTTTGTTGGATTGCATCTGCTGTTGCATTTGCTCCAGACTTTCGCTGAGCATCAAGGCGAGATTGTTCAAGCTGGTCATTACATACTGCTGGTTCATGACCACCTTATTTGTGCGTCTTTCTCCCAATTCAGCCATGGTCTTGTCCATGTGCTCATTGACCTTACCGATCTCCTTATTGATGAAATGTTCGATCTGCTTGACACGCTTGCTCAAGCTGAACAAACTGTCCTCGATCATTCTCGTATCGTCCTTGATCTTCTTTTGGATCTGCCCCATTTCCACATAGCGCGGATTGTAATTCCGCGTGGTCTTGAACTCTTCCATCAGATCCTCCTGATCCTTGGAAACCTGGACCAGATTCTCGAGAATTTCCCGAAGGGTATTGTAGTCCTCACCTTCTTGTTGTTGCATGGCCTGCTCCATTTGCTCCTGCAGGTCCTGCGACATCTCCTTCATCCCGTCCGCGGCATCCTCTTGCTTCTGAGATGCATCGTCGCGTTTATTCTTGCCCAGATCTTTTTGGCTCTCCTTTAGGTCTTTCTGGACCTCTTCGTGCTTATCCTTTGGTTTTTCAGTGTCGAGTGGAAGCGGTCGTTCCAGATCCTTGTTCTTCTTCTCAATATCGTCGATGTCCTTTTTGACCTTGTCGAATTCCTTGTTCAGCTCTTCCTGTTTCTTATCGAGCTCTTCTTTTGCATTCTCTTTGTTCTTGGTCTCTTCACTGAGCTCCTTTTGCTTCTTGGCCAGCTTGTCAAGCTTCTCTACGGTCTCATTCACCTTTTTCTCCAACTGCAATTGCTTGAGTTGCTCGAGCATCCGATCCATTTGCTTGCTGATCTCCTTATCGGAGAAATCGAGCTCGTCCAGTTTCTCCATGAGCTCGTCTTTCTTGTTTTGCTGCATGAGCTCCTCGATCTGCTCCATCAGCTCTTTCATCTCCTCGTCCATCACCTTTTCGAACAGATCCTGCAGTTCTTCCTGCTTTTGTGCGATCTCTTCGTCGAGTTGCTTGAATTCGGATTCGCGTGTGTTATTGAGTTTGTTCTGGTCGAGGATATTCTGCATGTCCTGTTGCAGTTTTTTATGGTCCTCCAGTAGTTCCTTGACCTTCTTTTTCTCCTCCCAGGTCAGCTGCTTTTTCTCAGTCATCTTGCGCTCGAGATCTTCGAGCTCGCGATTCATCGCGTTGATACTTTTTTTGCTGTCCTTGATATCGGATTTGATCTCTTCGTTGGTCTTTTCAGTCAACGCATTCAAGTCATCCAACGATGGTGCTTCGAAGATCTGCGACTTGGATCTGGCGCTCTTTGCGCCATTTACCCGATCGTTGTCCCACACCTCGAAATAGTACTCGATCTTGTCGCTGGCTTGTATGTTCAAGTCAGATAGGTTCCAGTAGTGGTAATAGCTCTGCACATTCGATCCTCGATTGATATGCATCACTTCGCTCTTCTCTCCTGCCTGCACTTTTGCCTCATCATCACTTTTGAGGAATCGATATTTGAACAAGAGCTTGCTGAATCCATAGTCGTCACGGATCTCTCCCAAGAGGTATTTGATCTTAGTTCGACTGGAATCGGCCTTTTCCTCCATCGTGATCTGGGGGAAATTATCCGGGATCACCTGTACATTGAATTCCAATGAATCTCCTTTGGGAATGTTGTCATTCCCGGTGCGAACCCGAACTCGCTTGTTATCGAGGAACTGAAGATCCAGTGAATACATATCCTCCTTTCGAGGTACTTTTTTGATCTCCGAATCGGCGATCACATCCATGTACTGTGCGTTGCGCGCATTGAACTCCCAACGGATCTTTGTTCCGGCCGGAACTTGCAGGTCTACAGCGTTGTCGAGCTTCTCATCGGTGAGTGCCGTATAATCCGGATAGTCAAGAAACGCCTTGAAATCCAATAATGCCGGACGGGCAAGCACATCAAGTGTAAACCATTCGCTCAAAAAGCCCTCCGCCTCGAAACGCAGGTTCACATCATCAGAAAGACGCTTGATCGTATGGACGAATTCACCGGGTGACCTGCTCTTCATCTTGAAAGGATAACCTTCCAGCTCTACGTATACTTCCGATGGTATCACCTCGCCTTCTGTTCGAAGGGTCAACGTGTAATCTTCATTCTGCACTGCCTTCAGATCCGACTCGTCTAAAACGAATCGGAAAGGAGCTTGTGGAATGAACTCTTCGTTGTATTGTACAATGCGGCGGGTGGAATCGGAGAATCCCGGCGCCACCAGGATAACCAGAAACAGAACTGCCAGTGGTATGAGGGCATATTTGAGGTATCTGACATTTGAACGCAGATCTACCGCTTGTTGAAATGGGATTGGGCGCAACTGCTCCGTTTTCTGTCGGATGGCTGCGCGCAGGAGTTCGTTGTGCTGAGCAGCTTCACTTTCTTCAAGCTGCAATGTGTTCAGAAGCTTGTCTTTGATCTCAGGGAAGTGTTTCCCGATGATCACCGCTGCCTGTTTATGATCGATGCGATTCCCCAGTCGGTACAGTTGCAATACAGGAACCACCACATACTTGAAAAGGATGGCCAGACTGAAGATCAGGAATGCAAAGAACAACCCCGTCCTGACGGTAGTGTTAAATCGACCAATGTATTCCAGGAAAGAAGTCAGAAAGAACAAACTCACCGCTCCTGCAGTGAACCATATAAGTCCACGTAGCAATTTGTTCTTGTAATACTTTCGGGTGAAAGCATCCAACTTCTGCAATATGATCTCTTTTCCCGTTGTCAATGTTCTTTCTACTGTTGTTCTAACGCGGCATGACCGCAATTATTTCGCGGCCTGAACTGCTTGAAGCGCTTCTTTGTATGTCACCAATTCGCCGTTGATCCTACCAACGATGAACGCTTGTTCAAAGCCGATGTTCTTGAGATCACTCTCGAAGAGCAAAGCTTTTTTAAACGAACGAAATCTTCCAAGAAGAAGTTTGGTATTTCCGTCATACTTCTCCTGCCGCAGATTTGCCAGGTTCGCCAGGTACCGATCAAGATCGAAATCATTGAACGACCCCAATTGAACTTCAAAAAACACGCCATTTAGGTCTTCGGAGTTCTCACTCAGTATCTCATTGTCCCGACGCAATTCCGAATTCGAAATTATCAGACTATCCAGTTTCATCTGCAAGTTTTCGGTGCGCTGCGTCAAACTATCGATGACCTGCAGTCCAGTGGCTGACGAATCATTCACAGTGTCGGTGCGACTGCCAATTAATCCCCAAACCACGGCAACAAGTAAAAGCAATCCTAAGGAGACACTTCCGATCTGCCAATTTCTCGTGCGTTTACGGTACTGATCAAGTTCCTTTTTGACGTACTCCGACTGGCGTTCGGCTTCTATGTCCCCTTCAAGTTTGAATTTGCTGGTCATGCGGTCTCAACCGACTCAGTGATCACTCGGAAATTCCTGTGCTCACTGATGTCAGGAGCAATATTAGTGCTAATTTCGTGTTACTCAATTACATGTGGAGACAACGTGGATGGAAGTGACAAATACTCCATCTTTTGTTGATCAGTATGTACATCGTTCAAACAGACAAATCATCTGACATTTGGCAAGAAATCGTCATTACGGCCGTCTGATCGAGGATCTTGAGATCATCAGTGCCGGCGCGGAAGGAAAGAGTATAGGACGCTGGAACGACAAGGTCGTTTTCGTGAATTACGGGGCACCCGGAGATGTTGCTGATGTCAAGGTCATCGCTAGAAAACGCAAATACCTCATCGGTGAGATCGTCAACTTGAAAAAGCGTTCGAAGCTTCGAACTGAACCAAAGTGTGCGCATTTTGGGCTTTGCGGAGGATGCAAATGGCAACATCTGACATACGAAGCTCAACTCAAACTGAAGGCTCAGCAAGTCACAGATTCATTCCAGCGTATTGGCAAATTGGACTTCCCGGAACCCGGAGCCATTCTCGGGTCGGAGGAGACCTTTCAATACAGGAACAAGATGGAGTATACCTTCAGTGCCAGCCGATGGATACTTCAGGAAGAAGCGGATAAAGGCGATGCCATCGATAAAGACGCAGTCGGATTTCACATTCCGGGTCGCTACGATAAAGTCTTGCACATCGATACGTGCCACCTACAAAGTGAACCCACCAACGCCGTTCGCAAATGGTTTTACGACGCTGCCAAAGAGCGAAATCTGTCCTTTTACAATATTCGTGAACATCAGGGTTTGCTGAGAAATCTGATCCTGCGGAACACCATCGACGGACAATGGATGATCATCGTGATCTTCGGAGAGGAAGATCAGGGAAGGGCTGAACTTCTGGATGCTTTTTGCGAAGATTTTCCCGAGATCGGAAATGTCCTGTATGTCATTAATACCAAGCAGAACGATACCATTTACGATCTGGATGTAGAGGTACACAAAGGTCAGGATCACATCATTGAGACCATTGGTGATCGCTCGTTCAAGATCCGCGCAAAATCATTCTTTCAGACCAACCCACGTCAAGCCAAAACATTGTACGATGTGACCAAAGAATTTGCCAACGTCCAAAAAGGTGAAGTACTGTACGATTTGTACTGCGGAACCGGCACGATAGGATTGTATCTATCCGAAAACGCCGGTAAGATCGTTGGAGTGGAAAGTGTCGAACAAGCCATTCAGGATGCCTACGAAAATGCACGAATGAATGGAGTGGAGAACACCGCTTTTGAAGTTGGTGACATGCGCAAGGTGTTCGATTCCGGTTTTATCGAAAAGCATGGAGCACCTCATGTGATCGTGACCGATCCACCGAGAAGCGGAATGCACAAGGATGTGGTGGACCAGATCAATAAGTCCGGAGCTGATCGGGTTGTGTATGTGAGTTGCAACGTGGCCACTCAGGCCCGTGATCTGGATCTGATGCGAGATCATTATCGCATTGTAAAAGTGCAACCTGTCGACATGTTCCCACATACGCATCACGTGGAAAATGTGGTACTCTTGCAAAAGATCTAAAACGAATCTCATGGCTATTTCACAAGAAGATCTACTCAAAGCACTCAAAGCAGACCTCATCGTCTACAAGGAACTGATCCGAGAGACATCGGCGGAAATGATCTCGAATGGATATACGTCTTATCCGATCTTCGTAGCCCATGTTGTTCCCCTGGGATTGGGAGAGACCATTGTTGATCGGGAAGAGATCGGAACAACATTCAGTATCCGTGCATCGACGCTGGAGGAATTCGTAGAGAAAGGGCTCATCAAAGCCGATCGGACCGATCTGTTCAAACAATCGTTCCGTGATCCGGCGAAATTCATGAGCGTCTTTCTCATTTCGGAGCGCGGTGGGAATGTGGTGTTCCTTCCGTTTGACAGTGAATCAGAGTCGGACGAACCGAAAGCCTCACAGAATTGATATAGCATTGTAGGTAGAATGAATTCCGACAATTCCACACCGAAAGTCTCCGTAGTTATTCTCAACTACAACACCTCCGGTCTGCTGGAATTGCTGATCCCTTTTGTTCAAGCGTCTACTTACCAAAACTTCGAGATCGTTGTCATCGACAATGCTTCTTCAGACGACAGTGTGCAAATGCTCGCTGAAAAATTCGTGGATGTTAAAGTGATCGTTCACGAGGAGAATCTTGGATTTGCAGAAGGTTATAACCGCGGACTTGCTCAATTGGAAACACCGTATTGGATCCTGCTCAACAGTGATGTAGAAGTCGATAAGGACTGGATCCAACCGTTGGTTGAAGTGATGGAATCCGACGAGAAGATCGCAGCCACAGGTCCGAAGATCCTGGACTATTACAAGCGCGACCACTTCGAATATGCCGGTGCAGCCGGAGGCTATATGGACAAGTGGGCTTATCCTTTTTGTCGAGGTCGCCTTTTTCACACCTTGGAAAAGGATGAAGATCAATACGAAGATCGCAGGGAAGTATTTTGGGTGAGTGGGGCAGCATTCATGGTGCGTGCATCGGCTTACCGGGAACTCGGCGGGCTTGACGCAGTTCTGTTTGCACATATGGAGGAGATCGATCTGTGCTGGAGAATGAAAAATCAAGGCTACCAGGTTTGGATCTGTCCGCAATCAAAGGTTTATCACATGGGTGGTGGAACTTTGTCGAAGCAAAGCAAGCACAAGTCATTCCTGAACTTCCGCAACAACCTCGCGATCGTAGTGAAGAATGCGCCGAGGCATAAGTTGTTGAGACATATCTTCATTCGCCTCTGTTTGGATAGCATTGCCGCGGTTCGCTATCTGTTCTCCCCACAATGGAAACATTTCTTTGCCATTGTTCATGCGCACTGGGACCTGATCTTCTTTTTTCGAAGGTGGTGGCAAAAACGTCAGGATCTGACGGGACCTTTCGAATTCAGGATACACAAAGGTTATTACGGTAAAAGTGTTGTAGAGGAATATTTCCTGAAGGGAAAAAAAACGTTCAACGATCTTCCTGATTCAGATCGATGAGAAAACGCAAGGCTAATTCATAGCCTTTGATCCCTAAGCCAAACAAATAGCCTGTACAGTACTTAGCAAGGAGGTCGGTATGTCGCTCTTCCTCACGTCGGTATATGTTTGAAATATGTACTCCGACAACCGGGATCTCAACCGCTGCGACCGCATCGGCGATGGCAATGGAGGTGTGGCTATATGCCGCAGCATTTAGAATGATTCCGTCGCATTTTTTGCGAAGGTCCTGTATGATATTCACAAGCTCACCCTCGACATTGCTCTGGAAATAACTGATCTCCACATCAGCAAAAGATGATTTGAGTTCATCGAGTACATCGCTGAATGTGCGACTTCCGTAGATATCGGGTTCTCGCTCTCCAAGCAGATTCAAGTTAGGTCCGTTAACGATCGCAAAGTGCATCGCACAAATATCATATACTCTGAGCAACTTGTGATTCTTGCATCGGAAAGTAAATGAGTAAATTTGCGTGCTCAATCCGATTCGATGAGCGATCCGATCAAGCACGAATGTGGCGTTGTTTTCCTTCGCCTCCGCAAACCACTCGAATATTACCAGGAGAAGTATGGCTCTGCCCTTTACGGTATCCGAAAGCTTCAACTGATCATGGCCAAACAGCTCAATCGTGGGCAAGATGGCGCCGGTATCGGTGTGGTTAAACTAAACCCCGAATTTGGCCGCCGTTACATTGCCCGTAAGCGAAGCAATGACAAGAATGCGGTAGCCAACATCTTCGAATCTGTTCTGGAATCGTACAAGAATCTGGATGAAGCCAAGGTCAACGACACGGAGTGGCTCAAAGCGAATTTCCCATATGCAGGGGAGCTATTGCTGGGTCATCTGCGCTATGGAACTCATGGCAAAAACAGCATTGAGAACATTCATCCGTTCCTGCGTCAAAACAACTGGATGAGCCGGAACCTGGTGATCGCAGGGAATTACAACGTGACCAATATCGATGAGCTCTTCAACCTGCTCATTGATCTGGGTCAGCAGCCAAAGGAAAAATCGGATAACGTGACCATGCTCGAGAAGATCGGTCACTTCCTGGATGAAGAGAACTCCAAACTCCTGCACGAATACCGCAAGGAGGATCTTGACAACGCGAGCATCGCGAATAAGATCAAAGAGAACATGGACATTCAGGATATCCTGATCAACTCGTTCCGTAACATCGATGGTGGATACCACATGGTAGGAATGATCGGTGATGGAAATGCATTTGTGACTCGAGATCCATGGGGGATCCGCCCTTCCTATTACTACGAAGACGAAGAAGTCGTGGTGGTCGCTTCCGAGCGTCCTGCGATCATGACAGCCTTCAACCTGGAGCTGAGCGACATCCGAGAATTGAAGCTTGGTCACGCACTCATTGTGAAACGAAACGGTGAGATGAGCGAGGTGAAGATCCGAGAAGAACGGGAACGCAAGAGCTGTTCATTTGAACGTATCTATTTCTCTCGTGGCAGCGACATCAACATCCATGAAGAGCGCAAGGAACTTGGCCGTCATTTGGCAAAGGACATTCTGAAGAAGATCGAGTTTGATGTTCGCCCGGTCGTATTCTCCTATATCCCGAATACGGCTTCAACTTGTTTTTACGGAGTGGTAGATGGCATCTACCGTTATCTCGACAAGTATAAAATGGAGGCCATCCTCAAATTGAAGGACCTCCAACCAGAAAAGCTCAAGGAGATACTTGCTATCAAGATCCGACGAGAGAAGATCTTGGTCAAGGACGTCAAGATGCGCACGTTCATCACACAAGATGAGGATCGGGAGGATATGGTAGGGCACGTATATGATGTGACCTACGGTGTTTCGAAGCTCGGTGACACGTTGGTTGTTGTTGACGATAGTATTGTCCGAGGAACCACACTCAAGACAAGCATTTTGCGGATCCTGGATCGCTTGAATCCAAAGAAAGTGATCGTGGCCAGTAGTGCTCCTATCATCAAATATCCGGATTGCTACGGGATCGACATGAGTCGTATGAATGAGTTCGTAGCCTTCCGCGCTTTGTTGTCGTTACTCAAGAAAACGGACCAGGAGTACAAGCTCAAGGAAGTGTACGAAGAGTGCAAGCGACAACTGAGCCTACCTGACGACGAAGTACGAAACGCTGTGAAGGATCTCTATGCCCTGTTCACGGATGAAGAACTCGTTCAGGAGATCGCAAAACTCGTTACACCTGAGGGCATGAAGGCAGATGTCGAGATCGTGTATCAAAGTGTCGAGAATCTGCATAAATCCTGCCCACGTCACAAAGGCGACTGGTACTTCACGGGCGATTTCCCAACACCGGGAGGTATGCGAGTAGTGAACAGGTCCTTCATTTATTACATGGAGGGGAATAAAGCGAGAGCGTACTAGAACAGATTCGGGCATCGGTCCATACACTGGAATCTTCTACAGTCAAAAGTGGCGTTTCACTGGTATTGAACATTTGGCGTTATATTGCCTTTTTGGTGTGATGCCGATGACTTGATCCCAGTGAGTCCAAAAATTTTCAAAAGGTCGCTATTCTTATTTGCCATTTTGTTGGCTCCATGTGGCGTATTGGCCAAGCAGGACTCATTGATCAATCTGATCAAAATCCAAAAGGATGACACATCGAGGGTTGATCTGCAACTGAAACTCGCCGGTTACTGGATAGATAGCAAGCAATTTGATAGAGCCGACTCATTACTTGAAGAAATATTGCCTGTCGCAACAGATCTCCAACATCAAAAGGGATTAGCCAATTAATATCATCACAAAGGGATCTTGTACTTCCGCACTCTGAAACCCTATGACGTCATCTCTACCTATTTCTTGAAAAGCCTTCGAATATTCGATCAGATAAACGACAGTCTAGGAAAAGCAAAGTGTCAGCTACAACTCGGGCTCATTCAATACCTCATCGACAGCTATGCAGAAGCAGTTGAATATTTTGAAGAAGGTACAATGAATTGTGGGGTAGACGGGCCAGGTTACCATACCATGCGCTATCTGTCCGGGATCTGTTATTCGGAATTAGGAAGATTTGATCGAGCAGAAGAACTCCTGAATGCATCGTTACTGAATTATGCCGCCGGGGATCCTGATAAGGTCGTGACGGTTCGAGCGTTCATCGGAAAATTATATTTCAATCAGAAAAAGTACGTGGAGTGCATTAGAGAATTGGAAGATGCTTTAGTCGATTATCCTCGAAATAGTGATTCGGCCTCGGTGTCACCGGTTCGTGCATTCCTGAGTGCAGCATATCTGAAATTTGGAGATCTTGAAAAGACTATAGAAAACGGTGAATTCGTATTGAACAACGTCGATGTGACTTCAGGGATCACATACTGGATGATTGCAGCATCAAGTCTTCATAAGGCCTATAGACGAAGCGGAAAAAGTGACGATGCATACAGGGTGCTTCTCCGATTGACGGAGTTCTCTGATTCCGTTGGTGGGACTCGCACTAGAGAGCGCCTCACAATTGACAAGGCAAAATACGAATTCGACAAGGAGCTTTATAGGGAAAAGGCTCAACAAGATCTGGAATTTCAGGTCAAACTCCGAGAGAAGAACAGGCAGCGGGACATAGGATTCGGCTTGGGAATTCTGGCAATTCTGTTAGCCGTTGGATTCTATTCACGCTGGCGATTGGTGAAAAACGCAAAGAATCTGATCGAATCAGAAAAGGAGCGTTCAGATGAACTCCTTTTAAATATCCTGCCTGCTGAAGTGGCGGAAGAGTTGAAGAACGAAGGACGCACGGAAGCTCGCGATTTCGATATGGTGAGCATTTTGTTCACGGATTTCAAGGAATTCACCCAGGCTTCTGAAAAACTCTCTCCATCGGAGCTGGTAGAAGAGATCAATGTTTGTTTTGAAGCCTTCGACGGGATCTGCGAACAATTCGGGATCGAGAAGATCAAGACCATCGGCGACAGCTATATGGCTGCAGGTGGAATCCCTGTACCTGACCCACACTCAGTGAAAGGAGCAGTACTCGCAGCTATTCACATGCAGGAGTTCATCAGAAATCGGTACCAGAAACAACGTTCCAAAGATGCACATGCATTTGAGATGCGAGTAGGCATCCATACCGGACCCGTCGTTGCCGGAATTGTCGGTGTCAAGAAATTCCAGTATGACATTTGGGGAGACACAGTAAATACTGCCAGTAGAATGGAGTCATCCGGAGAAGTAGATGCGGTAAATGTTTCACAAGCCACCTACGACCACCTTAAGGATGACCCGGACCTGGAGTTTGAGCATCGCGGAAAAGTAGAAGCCAAAGGCAAAGGGGAAATTGATATGTACTTTGTCCGACTGCGAACCTCTTAAATTCAGCATACAATCCATCAAGAATGTTCATCGTTCACTACTTTTGATCCAGAGTCAATTATATTCCAGAACCATGTATAAATACATTTCGCTTCTCGTCTTTTTAATAGGTATGAGCATAAGCTCTGAGGCTAACATAGGCCCTATGGATACCCTTGGTATCACTGCGGGCTCCGTTCACATGAAAGGTGAGTTTGAATACACCAAATTCCTAAAGAAGCACAAAGGAGATAACAAGTTAGTGATCCATGTTTGGTACAATCCAACTTCCAGTACCAAGACCACCAAAGAGGTCAGAGCGGGAAAGGATGAGATCTACTTCCTCTACGGCCGAAACCTTCGTAAAGGTGCCTCCGAAATGGAGTTCGAGCTAGGGGAAAACGTACTAAAAGCATTCAAGAAGAAGAAGGAAAGCGAGCTGACCGAACTGGTCGATTTCCTTCAGTTCGATGTCTTCCCCGGACAGCATTTCAACGGTGATAAGGCAATGGAAGTCTTGCTCCGAGCACTCGAGTAAAAGTCCTTGTCAAATCGATATATTTCTCAATCTGAGCGCATTTCCAATCACCGAAACAGAGCTGAAGCTCATCGCCAAAGCCGCGACCATAGGCGAGAGGAGTAAACCGAAAATCGGGAATAATACTCCTGCAGCAATCGGCACACCAATGGTGTTGTATACCAACGCGAAGAAAAGATTTTGCCGGATGTTCTTCATTACCGACTCACTCAAATTGCGCGCTTTCACCACTCCATGAAGATCCCCTTTCACCAGGGTGATCATGGCGCTCTCGATGGCAACATCCGTTCCCGTCCCCATGGCAATTCCAACATCGCTTTTGGCCAATGCCGGTGCATCGTTGATACCGTCTCCCGCCATTGCTACTACCTTTCCGTCCTGCTGTAAGCGTTCTACCTCAGCAAGCTTGTCCTGCGGTAGCATATTCGCTTTGAATGTGGTCAATTGAAGCTGTTCTGCAACTGCCCGGGCAGTGGTCTGGTTATCGCCCGTGAGCATAATAACTTCGATTCCTTTACCTTGTAATTCAGCGATCGCCTTGGCACTCGTTTCTTTGATCTTGTCTTCGATCGCGATGAAACCGACTGCCTGACCATCAAGTGCAAGGAAGGAAACGGTTTTTCCTTTCGAGCGCAACTCATCAGCCGCGGATTCCATGCTATCCGTGATCTCCACATTGGCGTGACCCATCAATTTGCTATTCCCCAGATGCACTCTTTTCCCATTCACCGTTCCTTCTAATCCTTGTCCTGTGATCGAATTGAATGAATCGGCGAACCACGGTTCAACATTTTGTTCCTTACCAAAAACCATAGTTGCCTCGGCCAAAGGATGTTCGCTATTCCTATTCAACGAGATGATGTAGCGCAGGAGCTCATCTTCGCTAAATCGGTCGTCAACAGATATAACCTGATCAACCGTCGGCTTTCCTTCTGTGATCGTTCCTGTCTTGTCCACGACCAACGTCGTGATCTTGTTCATCTTCTCCAGGGCTTCGGCATTTTTAACCAGAACACCATGTTGAGCCCCTTTTCCCACCCCAACCATCACCGACATAGGCGTTGCCAGACCAAGCGCACAAGGACAAGCGATGATCAACACTGCTACAGCATTGACCAAGGCGTATACGTAAGCAGGTTCCGGCCCCCAGGCGGCCCAGATTCCGAAGGTGATCAGCGATATCCCAACGACAGTCGGCACAAAATACGCGGAAACTGTGTCGGCCAATTTTTGGATCGGTGCCCGACTTCGACTGGCATCGTTCACCATTTTGATGATCTGCGAAAGCAGGGTGTCAGATCCAACCTTTTCCGCTCTCATCAGAAAGGTCTTGTTGCCATTTATGGTCCCGCTGCTCACTGAGTCATTCACCGTTTTGCTGACGGGAACTGGTTCACCGGTGATCATGGATTCATCTATGCTGGTCTCTCCTTCTGTGATGATGCCGTCAACCGGTATCTTCTCTCCCGGTTTGACCTTGATGATATCGTGGAGGACCAGTTTATCTATTGCTACGGTCACTTCCTGACCGTGTTCCATTCGAGTGGCTTTGTTAGGTGCCAGCTTCAAGAGCTCTTTCACAGCCGAACTCGTTTTGCTGTGGGCGCGTGCTTCCAACAGTTGGCCCAGGAGGACCAAAGTGAGGATGACAGTTGCTGCTTCGAAGTAAACGTGCACCGTTCCGGCATCCGTGGTGAATTGCTCTGGAAAGATACTTGGGAACAGCAACCCTACTACGCTGAAAATCCAGGCAACACCCGCACCAAGTGCGATCAGTGTGAACATATTCGGACTCCGTCTCAGCACACTGTTGTATCCCCGAATGAAGAACATCCATGTCGCATAGAAAACCACAGGAAAAGACAGCACAAATTGGATCCAATTCCACGACTTCATATCGAGCCAATCGTACAATGGATTACCCGGGATCATTTCGCTCATAGCGATGAGGAAGATGGGCAGTGTAAATGCTACGGCGATCTTAAACTTCCTCAACAAGCCCGAGTAGCTCTTCTCTTCCGCATTTGGTTCGGGTTTCATGGGAACCAGGTCCATCCCGCATATCGGACATGCTCCGGGTTCCTCTTCCACCACATCTGGATGCATCGGACAGGTCCATTGAGTGCCGGAACTATTCAGATTTTGCTCCTCTACCAGGTCCATCCCGCACACCGGGCAATCACCTGGTTTGTCATGGGTCTTGTCACCTTCGCAATGCATGGGACAATAGAACACCCCTGTTCCTTGTCCCAGTGGTTGTGCTGCACTTTCATGGCCATGCTCATGCACGTGCTCGTGCCCTTCAGGGTATATCGCATACGTTGAACCTTCCAGCGCTGCTTTGAAATCATCGATCTCAATATGTTCCTCCATCTCGATCGTGGCCTTATTCTCAGCCAGGTTGACCTCCACAGCCACCACTCCGGGCACCTTCGACAGAGAAGACTCTACATG
>VMDK01000028.1 GCA_008080835.1 Sphingobacteriia bacterium
ATTTCCGGAAGATTCTTGGGTCGTGTGTTATGAAGTTGATGTTTCCAGTGCAGTGGACTCTTACGTGCACGCGCTCTACTGGACCGTGACCACTATGACCACAATTGGTTACGGCGACATCACTCCTGATCGACTCGTTGAAATGATCTTCGTGATCATAGTTATGCTCCTGGGTGCGTCTATGTACGCCTACGTGATTGGTAATATCGCATCCCTGGTCAGTAATATAGACGCCGTCCGTTCCAAGTATTATGGCAAAGTAGAAATGCTCAACAGTTTTTTGATAAGCCGGGGCACACCTTCACATCTCATACACGAACTCAATGGTTATCACGATTACGTGTGGGACCGGCATGGCGGACACGGAGCGGATGTCTTGCTGGAGGAATTACCCAAACCCTTGCGTACAAAACTAATGACCCATCTCGCCAAGGATCTGCTTGAGAATGTGCCTCTATTCCGTTCGGGAAGTTCGCAACTGCGAGAGGAGTTGCTCGCTTCACTCGGAAGCATCACCTATCCACCGGGTTAACCGGTCATTAGAGAGAATAGCTTCGGCGATACGGTCTATTTCTTGTCGGAAGGCCACATCGACATCATTCGACTATCCGAAGACAAGAACTTCGGAGAACTGCACGCAGGTGATTACTTCGGATACATGTCCGTGATATCTGGTGACAGAGCCACGGTCACGCTTAGGACCACCACCTATTGCGATCTATTCACTTTGAGTAAAGCCGATTTCGATCGACTGCAAAGAACCTATCCGGAAGTTTCCAAACTTCTGAAGGATGTAGGTAAAGAGGACAAGGATCGAGATGCACTTTGGGAAAAAGAAGAGGTGATCATTTGATCATGCGAGCTCAAGTCCTTCCAAGCTTGTTATCCCAATTTTTTAGACCTACCACTTTCGCTATTTTTGGTTCCGGATGATCTTTAAAGAAAGAATTCTACCTCTGTTACTATCGACCGTCTGGATCAGTTTGTCGGAATTTATTCGGAATCAATTTCTGTTGGGTTACACTTGGAAGGACCATTACCAACAGCTCGGCTTACAATTTCCAAATGAACCCGCGAACGGAGCCATATGGGGATTATGGTCATTGGTGCTTGCCGGGTTGATTCTGGTCATATCGCGACGCTTCAGCGTATTTGAGACATTCGTGATCACTTGGGTTGCAGCGTTCGTTCTGATGTGGTTAGTAATTGGAAATCTTGGAGTGCTACCAACGACAACCCTGTTCTACGCACTTCCTTTAAGTATGGTTGAGATCTATGGAGCAGCATGGATCACAGCAAAACTGGCTCCTTAAGCTGAGACTATGAAGAGTTATAACACGAAGAACTGGTTCACCGTATTCACACTTTACCGACAGGACACCCTGAACCTGCTGTGGCCAATTCTGTTACTTCTGGCTGTCTATACCCTAGGGGTTGACTATTGGCTGATGCAAAATCCTCAAGTTGAGAATTCTGTTATCCTCAAGAATATCGGCATCATCCACAGTTTACTCGGGTTGGTCATATCCCTTTTGTTGGTTTTCCGAACAAATACGGCATATGACAGATGGTGGGAAGGACGCAAACACTGGGGAGCATTGGTCAACAATTGCAGGAATATGGCCTTGCGACTCAACGCTTTACTGAAACCTGAGAACAAAACGGACAGGGAGTTCTTTTCCAGCTTTATCGGTGTCTACTGTAAAACCCTGGATCAGCATCTGAAGTCAGTGGCTTTAGGATTAGAGTTGGATGAAACAGAACACCCCGAGCTACGCTCATTGAAACCAATGAAGCACGGTCCCAACCAGATCGCAGCCAAAATTCATGAACGGATGTATGAGTTGGGTCGTGAAGGAGAGATCTCACAAGAAGAAATGTTGAGCCTGAGCGGTAACGTGAATGCGCTAACCGATATATGCGGGGCCTGTGAACGGATCCGAAACACACCAATCCCATTTAGTTATGCTGCATTCATCAAGAAGTTCATCATATTCTATGTGATCAGCCTACCCTGGAGCTTAGCAGCAAATCTCGGATTCTGGAGTGTGTTCGTAGTGGTCTTCATAATGTATGCGTTCGGAAGTCTTGAAGTGATCGCGGAAGAAATAGAAGAACCATTTGGGGATGATCCGAACGATCTACCCACCGGCAAAATGGCTAAAAATATTGCTGTGAACGTCGAGGAGATCCTTCTGCATGATTCAGAATAAACCATTCAAATCGTTGAATATGTACCACTTAAACAAAATATTGCTGTTCGTTTTCTCTTTTTTAAGCCTGAACATATTTGCTCAGGAAGGCCTGACCTACCAGAAACCTCCACAAGAGATCCTTGAGCTTGCAGATGTAGAACTGGCTCCAACACCGTACATGGATGATCGGTCCGAGTTCATGGTCCTGGTGTACAGGGATGCATATAAGAGCATCGACGAGCTAAGTCAGAATGAACTACGTTTAGCCGGTCTGCGCATCAATCCAGATCGGAACATTGGCAGTCGGGTCACCTACTACCGCAAGTTGGAAGTGAAAAAGGCCAATTCAAAAACGGCGACTCAGGTGACCGGTTTACCGGAACAACCTCAGCTGAGTAATTTCCTGTGGTCCCACGACCAAAAGAAAATGGCATTTACTCATACAGGTAGTGAGGGCGTGGAGCTTTGGGTTTTGGATGTAAAGAATGCTAGTGCGAAAAAGATCTCGAATACCATCCTGAACGCGAATATGGGGCGACCCATGATCTGGTTCAAGGATGATCGCTCACTACTGGTCAGGGCTCTTCCTGAGGATAAGAAAGAACTGACCATTAGGGATAATGTTGTTCCTACAGGACCGACCATTTCCGTGAGCGACGGCGCCAAAGCGCAGAACAGAACGTATCAGGACCTATTGAAGAATCCCGTTGATGAACAGAATTTTGAGATCCTTGCAACTTCAGAACTCGTTAAAATAGTTTTAGATGGTGTTGTGCAGAAGTGGGCAGAAGCCGCTATGTATGATCGGATGACCTTTTCACCTGACGGGCACCTTATACTCATCTCTCGAGTTGAAAGACCATTTTCTTACATCGTCCCGTATTACAGATTTCCGGAGATCTCGGCCATTTACAAAGAAAGTGGAGAGTTGGTGGAAGTTGTGAATGAAGTGCCCCTGACTGAGGTTTTGCCAAAAGGCTTCATGGCTTCCAGAACCGGAAGAAGATCCATTAATTGGAGAGCCGACAGACCTGCCACTATCTATTGGGCTGAAGCTCTTGACGGAGGGGATCCCGAGACGGAAGTGGAATATCGCGACGCTGTGTACCAATTGTCTGCTCCATTTACAGGAGACCCTCAGTTGCTTATAAAAACCAAGGACCGCTACCGGGGAGTCGCGTGGGGAAATGATGAACATGCCTTTGCTTACGACTATTGGTGGAATACGAGGAACACTAGGATATACGAATTCGATCCAAATGACAATTCACGCGAACCGAAGATCCTTTCCGATCGGAATTATCAAGACATCTACAGTGATCCGGGAGGGCCGATGTTCGTGGACAATGACTACGGAAGAAGTGTGGTCTACATAGAGAATGACAAGGTGTTCCTGGCTGGAGATGGCCATACACCAGAAGGCCAATTCCCTTTTATCGACGAATTCGATCTCAACACACTGAAAACTGAACGGATCTATCAAAGCCCGTACAAGGATAAATTAGAGAACATACTTCGTCCGGTGAACATGGAGAAAAGGTGTTTTTTGGTTCGGCTTGAATCACCAAATGAGTTTCCAAACTATTACATCCGTGATCTGAAAAAAGGAAATGAGCTGACACAGATCACGTATAATGTCAATCCGTTCAAGGGCCTGGAAAATGTTCATAAGGAGTTGATCAAATACAAGCGCAATGATGGACTTGAATTGAGCGGTACTTTATATCTGCCTCCGGGGTATGACATGGAAAAGAAAGAGAAGTTACCTATGCTACTTTGGGCTTATCCACGGGAATACAAAGACAAAAGCAGTGCAGGTCAGACAGCCAGCAACCCCAATGCATTCACCTATCCGTACTACGGTTCATTCATTTATTGGGTGATGCGCGGTTATGCGGTCTTGGATGATGCAGCTTTTCCTATTGTTGGTGAAGGAGATGCAGAACCCAACGATGATTTCAGGGAACAGCTTGTTGCCAACGGAAAAGCAGCCATAGATGCCTTAGACAGTTTGGGATATATCGACAGAAGTCGTGTTGGAGTAGGAGGACACAGCTATGGCGCCTTTATGGTGGCAAACCTACTTTCTCATTGTGACTATTTCGCTGCAGGAATTGCACGGTCAGGAGCATACAATCGTACCCTCACCCCATTCGGATTTCAAAGCGAGGAAAGGTCGTACTGGGACGCCCCAGAAGTTTATTACACCATGTCGCCGTTCATGCATGCCGACAAAATGGACGAACCTCTCCTGTTGATCCATGGAGAAGCGGATAATAATTCGGGAACATATCCCATGCAAAGTGAGCGCTACTTCAATGCGCTTAAAGGTCTTGGATCCACAGCCCGCCTGGTAATATTACCAAAAGAGAGTCATGGCTACAGAGCCAAAGAATCGATCCTGCACCTTCTTTGGGAACAGGATCAATGGCTGGAAAAATACGTGAAGAATAAAAAGTAGTCTGCTCGGATCAACCTTTCTTCAGGTTGTCGAGATAGGCCATCGCCTCTTTCTTTCCCATTTTTCGAACAGCAGCCAATCTTGCGAGTTGGGCTTTGCGAGGTCGTGTTGCGCCTTTCTCCCAATTGTAAATGGTTAGACCGGAAACTCCGACCAGTTTACCATAATCGTTGGCAGAAAGTCCAAGACGTTGACGTTGAGACTTCAACCCTTTCGCGGTAAATCTCAATTTGGTCTCTTCAAGCTCTTTTACTTCAGGAGTGATATCACTGAAGATCTTGCTCTCAAGAAGTGCGACTTTTCTTTCGAGGCGAGTATTCTTGCGCTTGAGAGATGCAATGTCTCTGCGGTGCTGCGCTGAATTCTTCTTCAATGTCTCCATCTCCTTGCGGATCTCTTTCCGCGCAATTCGACTGATCTCTTCTTTTAATACGGTTGCTACGTTAGGCATCGAATGTGTGTTAAAATGTACTAGGTTTCTATCTTTAAACGCTTGACGCGCTGTGAAAGTCGGTGCAAGTCTATATACTTAACATCATTATAACAAGCGAACTAGTCAAATGTTATTTATAGAACTTTTGCATTTTTCAATTTTAATACCGGTCAACTTTGAACAGTGTGATATAAGTCACACCTGATGTATGAGTAATATCTGTCGCTCAAACCTTCAGTGACAGGGAAATTTTCCTCAATCCGGGTCAAAGTCTGTCTGTTATTCGATTCATTATCAACATCTTGATTCAAATTATAATTTAGGGTATCTAAATGTCACTGATATTTGGTACAAAACACGATGTATACAAACTACAGGAAGTGTGAACATCGTGACATGATTCTGAATATTCGATGAACAGTTCGATCACCAAAAAATTGACAATCGGATGGAGAAGTATGAGGTCAGGATATAGATTCCATCAGATCGACACACTCTAGGAGCGGAATGATATTTTGTGGAAATCCCTACTTTTGACGGCTCTAAAGTGGGAACATGATATACTTGGATTTTGAAAAACCGATAGAGGAATTGATGGAGCAACTCGACAAGGCTCGTGAGACGCACAAGAAGGGCAAAGTCGATATGAGTGATACCATCAGTCAGCTGGAGAAGAAGATAGAATCAACCAGACGGTCATTGTACAAGGACCTGAGTGGTTGGCAAAAAGTTCAGGTCTCTCGTCATCCTGATCGACCATACACGAATGATTACATTAAAGCTCTGACTAAGAACTTCACAGAGCTTCATGGTGATCGCAATGTAGGTGATGATAAAGCGATCGTTGGCGGATTGGCAACCATCGATGGTCAACCGGTAATGATCCTGGGTCATCAGAAAGGACGTAATACCAAGGACCGACAATATCGGAACTTCGGAATGCCGAATCCTGAGGGTTATCGAAAAGCTCTTCGACTGATGAAGCTGGCAGAGAAATTTGACATCCCAGTTATCACCTTAATTGATACTCCTGGTGCATCTCCGGGGTTGGAAGCAGAGGAACGCGGACAAGGTGAAGCGATCGCTAAGAACCTATTGGAAATGTCGGTTCTCAAAGTACCTATCATTTGCATCGTGATCGGCGAAGGTGCATCCGGTGGAGCTTTGGGAATTGGCGTTGGTGATAGGATCGTTATGCTGGAAAATTCGTGGTACTCGGTCATCTCACCTGAAAACTGCTCTACCATCTTGTGGCGTAGCTGGGAACACAAAGAGCAAGCGGCAGAAGCTCTTAAACTCACAGCTGACAACATGCTGGAGAATGGATTGATCGACAAGATCATCAAAGAACCGGTTGGTGGTGCTCATTGTGATCCGGATACCATGTACAAAACCATGAAAACGGAGATCAAGCGTTTGCTTAAAGAACTGCTTCCTATTGAGAAAGATGAGCTTGTTGCTCAGCGCATCGACAAATTCTCAAATATGGGAGTTTACACCGAAGAGGCTGCGGAGTAGAGATAAGCTCCGGCTGAAGGACCTAGATTGAACAATAGGTCGAGGATGCTCAACCCATTCACGAATCCGAGTTTTTCCTGGAAAACTTGTAAGTACTGTCCATCGTAATCAGTAAGATTTACTGTTCTGTGGTCAAATGGGGTTTCCTTCAAATAGTCTCTTGTGAACACAACTTCAGGCTCGATCTCAAGCTTGTTCATGCTCCATCTCAATGCCCTTTCATTGAACTCCATCAGCGATCCTGTTGCACTTTCGAACAGCTCGTTCAACTCGTCTTTGTAGAATTCAAAAAATGGTGAACGATTATAGCCGGCTTCAAGGCTGCGATAGTGGTGAACCTGCCAATTCTCACGACTATCAATGAGCGTATCGGCAAAGGATGTTCTGCTCTTTTTTACTGTCGGAACAATTAGATTCATTCGACCATTCGGTCCACAGATCTCATATCTGTTGCGATACGTTTGCTTGATCCAACTTTCATGGATCTCAATTTCGCAGGGGTGATTCAGAAACAATAACCACCATTCGATCGGAGGAAAGAGGTAGAATGGTAATACGTGTTTCTCGCTGCTCATTTTGAAGCTCCCACGAGGTCATACAGAAGTTCAGATACACTCTTGTTCAGGATCGGATGAACAAAACCGGGAATGATCTCATTCAAGGGTTCCAGGACAAACGAACGCTCCGGAATATGAGGGTGAGGAATTCGAAGATGATCTCCTTCAAAGATCAGGTCGCCAAAGAAGATCACGTCAATATCAATAAGTCGAGGGCCCCATTTTTCTTTCCTGACCCTTCCGAGTTTCGACTCTATATCGAGAATGGTATCTAATACGCGCATTGGTCGTAGATCCACGTGAAACACTAACGCCTGGTTCAGGAAGTTGTCTTGATCCGTTTTGCCCCATGGCTCTGTATCGAATATACTTGAAGCTCTTACTGCCTTTCCGAAATGCTCTTCCAGGAGATCCTTGGCCTTGGAAAGAACCCCCATACGGTCTCCCATATTGCTTCCAAGGAGGAGAACGAGTTCTTCATTGTGGTAAGGGCGATCGGTTGTATTGATATCCATATGCGACTAAGTCACAAAATAAGGACAGCTCATCGAATACAGCTTCATACGTCAACGATAATTGTGATATTGACCTATCTTTGATTCGTGGACTTTTTCGAGATCATAGCATTTGTAGTCGGGCTTCTGTATTTCCTTTCCAGATCTAACAAAAAGGACAAGAATAAGAAGCGTACTACACCCCGACCGGCAAATCGTCCCCAACAACGCCAGCCGCAGTCGCAGCAACCTGCAGATAAAGAGCAAAGCCTGGAAGATATTTTCAGAGAGATCATGCGCCAGCAACAACCACAGCCAAAAGTGGAGGTTGTGAAGGAGAAACCTGTAGAACCTGCTGTAAAAGAGCCCGTTATGCCAAGTGTAATACCAACTGTAAGTGCGAAACCGGCCAAATCAACGAAAGTAGACCACGACCATGAGCATCACCCGGAGATCGATCTGAAACAAGCGATTATCTACGATGCCATTTTGAATCGCCCTGATTACTGATCTAGCTCGTCGTCTTCTTTTTTAAAGACCCACAGCTTCTGACCAGTGAAACTCACTGATGCACTGGCAATAGTTGCCAAGAGGAATGCGAACAATTTGTCCGTTTTGAACGCGAACCATTGAACCACATCTCCGCTGGCCTTAGGTGTGATCAATGCCATCTCGTTATCAGGGAGAAATTGGATCGATCCTCGGTTTACGGATATATTAATCACAAAGGCGATCGCGTATAACAAGATGAAATTCCGCAAGCGACGATTGTTCTTATCGTTTTGTCTCCAGGTCCAGAACTTGTTGAGATTGTACGTTACGAATGTGCCACCCAGAAAACCACATGCCTTGAAAATATCGTTGCCGTGGATCGGTCCCACGATATCACCTTCCAATCCCGTGAAGATCACGCCCAGACCATAGTAGACTGAGAAGTCGGCAAGTACAGCGATCACTCCACTTATTGTGAATTTGGTGACTTCTTTGGTCGTTTGGTAGAGCATGGGTTTTACTTCGGCAAAGAAAACGAATCTCCACCAATGAGTCGTGGTGTTGGGATCAGATTGGAATCCGTATCTTCGGAGTCCATGAATTTGAAGAACCTGTCTCTAGTATCAGTCGTGCTTCTTGGAATGAGCCTGGGAAGCTGTAAGAACCGCAAACCTCCGGTCGTAAAAGACAATCCCGAACCGACGGTGATCAGTATTGAATCGAGTGAAAGTGAATACGCCAAAAGCGAGGATGATCTCGCAAACCTGATCATATCAGTTATAAAATCACCGGAGAGTTTCAGTGACCTAGGAGTGTACATGGCAACGGTAGATGTGGTGAGAAAACTTGAACCTGATTTCACCAAAGGAAAAAGCGATGGTGAAGTTGACGATCGAATGTTACAACCGTCAATCATGAGGATGAAGGAGAATTTTGAGAAGCTCAACGTTCATCTCACTGATAATGGTGTCGATCTTTCTCAGCTCGAATTACTCAATATCAATCGCGAGTCAGTCGAAGTTGAATCGGAAGAGGATGCTTCAGATGTGATGAGCATTGACTTGTTTCAACTGGATCTTGCTGACAAGTCCAATATGTTTTCAGCAGCTTTCACTACCCTTGGACAAGGAAAAGACCTGTATGTGTTCGAATTGATCATAATTTATCCGCAGGTTAAACCGCGCGGATAGGTCGGTCTTTAGACTGTAATATCACGTCAAAATAATATTGGCAATAATTAATTCGACAGCTTAGGCTTATATTTGCGCGGCAAATGATATAAAGTCTTAATTGTTTGCCAATGTCCTCTTCTTCTAATCCCAAGATCACTTTACACGGCCTTACTTTCGACGATGTCCTCGTATTGCCGCGGTATTCAGAGATCCTTCCACGCGAGGTTGATACCACTACTCAGCTCACTCGCGATCTGAGAATTCAAATCCCGATAGTATCCGCAGCTATGGATACTGTGACGGAAGCACGTCTTGCCATTGCTCTCGCTCGAGAAGGTGGGATCGGAATGATCCACAAGAACATGAGCATTGAGCAGCAAGCAGCTGAGGTGAAAAAGGTCAAGCGCTCGGAAAGTGGTATGATCAAAGATCCGATCACGTTGCATGGGGATGCGACTTTAGCGGATGCGCTTGGTATCATGAAGGACAACAAGATCGGTGGGATACCGGTCACCGACCAAGAGGGCAAACTGGTTGGGATCATTACGAACCGAGATCTTCGCTTTGAGAAGCAATTGGACAAAAAGATCTCTGAGGTGATGACCAAAGAGAACTTGATCACTACGGATGCGGCTACTGATCTCAACATGGCCAAGGATATTCTCCAGCGTCACAAGATCGAAAAGCTTCCCGTAGTAGAGAATGGAAAGCTCGTTGGACTGATCACATTCAAGGATATTGAGAAGGTCAAGCATCACCCAAATTCAGCAAAAGACAATTACGGAAGACTATTAGTTGGTGCAGCTTTGGGAGTGACTTCAGATACCATGGATCGGGTGGCAGCACTTGTTTCCGAGGAAGTGGATGTGGTTACACTTGACACGGCTCATGGACATAGTAAAGGAGTGGTCAATGAACTCCAGAAGATCAAATCGGCATATCCGGATCTGCAAGTGATCGTCGGGAATGTCGCCACGGCGGACGCCGCCAAACTATTGGCTGACTCAGGGGCTGATGCGGTCAAAGTAGGAGTTGGTCCGGGTTCGATATGTACGACAAGGGTGATTGCCGGTATCGGTGTTCCTCAGCTCAGTGCTATCATGGAATGTGCCCGAGCCTTGAAAGGTTCAGGTGTGCCGATCATTGCAGATGGTGGTATCCGCTACAGCGGTGATGTTGTCAAAGCGATAGTAGCCGGAGCCAGCACCATCATGGCGGGATCATTGTTTGCCGGAACAGAAGAGTCCCCGGGAGAAACGAGTTTTTACGAAGGTAGAAAGGTCAAGAGCTATCGAGGTATGGGATCGATCGAAGCGATGCGCAAAGGTTCCAGCGACCGATACTTCCAGGATGCCGAAGCAGAAATTCAAAAGCTCGTACCGGAAGGCATTGTAGGTTCCGTTCCTTACAAAGGGCAACTCGCCGAAGTCATCTACCAATACGTAGGAGGTTTAAGAGCCGGTATGGGATATTGCGGAGCTCCTGACATAGCATCATTGCAAACTGCGAACTTCACTAAGATCACCAACTCGGCGATGCGTGAAAGTCATCCTCACGATGTGACGATCACTAAAGAAGCACCTAACTATAGTAGGTAGGCCGTTACTTCTTCAGGAATTCTGCCTTGTAGATATTCCCTCCGGAGCTCAACTGCAAAATGTACATTCCGTTGGCTAATTCGCTAACGTTTAAGCCACTTCGACGCATTTCACTCACGCTGGTCGACACTACTTTGCGCCCTTCTACATCGAAAATGGATATAGATCCAGATGCGAGGTCTGTCTCTAAGTTCAGTACATGACTAGCCGGGTTTGGATAGATCACGAATGGGTTGAACACACTTTGTGATATTCCCGTTCCGAACGTCGTCTCGAGTTCCTCACTAGCGGTGTCTGATGAACAGTGATTGCTCACGATCAATTGCGCGGTATATGTTGCTGCAGTAGGGTACAAATTGGTCGGATCTGCTTCTGTTGAGGTGTTTCCATCTCCAAAATCCCATGCATACTCATCGGCAGATTCCCCGGTAAATGTGAAGTCGACTTGTCGACCATCAATGTTTGAAGTGAAATCAGCAACTGCAGACTTGGTAACGTGAATTTCTCCACTGACACTGTCACTGCTTCCACAAGAGTTCACTGCTCTCACATACAGACCATAAGGCCCTCCTTCGAGTACCCAGTAAACGGTGACCATGGTGTCTTTGAAGCTTCCATCGATATTGCCTCCGGTTGGTACTTCCCATAAGTACTCCGTGGCATCGGGAACCGAGCTGATCATGTAGCTAAATTTTCCCGTACAAACTGAATCGTCGAATGCGAAAGCCTGCGGAGCAATGGGTGGCGGTGGAGCCACTTGAACGATCTTGCTAGCTGTATCCGATCCAAAATCATTGGTCACGATCAGGCGAACGGTCTTTTCACCGCTTGTAGAATACGAGAATGTATGAGGACCTTTTGTGCTTGCTGCGGCAGGGCTTGCATTATCTCCCAAATCCCAACTGTATTGCTTGACGATTCCCTCGCTCTGATCCGTGGCGGTGATGTTTACACTGGGACAAACGTCCACAACACTCAAGGCAAATAAGGCTTTCGGTTTGGTTATGTTACAGGCAATTTGCTGAATGGGCTCATGACGACCCGGTCCGCAACCATTGTTGACTTTGCTCTTCTCCCTCACATATATTCCACCCGCTACATCGTAGTTGTCGAGTTCTACACTTCGATCTCCCCGGCCCAATGAATAGTGCATGATCTTCTCATCGTCAATGACGTGACCTAATTGATGTCCATGGCCCAACTCGTGGACGGCAACACTTTCGAAATCATATTTACTGCTTCCCGGATTACCTGTTCCGTAATACCAGTTGTACGTTGAGTCGAATTCGATATCGAGCTCGTCTGCGTACCAATGCAGATTCGTTCCTTGGTAGCAGCCTTTGTACCAGCTGTAGCAAACACCGAGTTTACTGTCGCCGAACTTCGTATGTCGTACCACATTGACTCCTTCGCGTTCGATGTCGTCAATATTGGTGTCATCCCCCACGTCCCAATTGACCAAAGTACCGCATCTCCATGTTTCAAGTGCTCTCATGAAACTATTCACTGCGTCATCATGCAAGCGGAACTTGCGGTTCATCTGCCATGTATACCCACCATTTGAGTTGTCGTTCACGTGATCGATAGGCCAATATGCTGTATCGACCGTAGTGTTTCCAAAGCTCACATTCAAATGAGAGTATGCAACGAAAAGATCACTCGTGGTGGTTACACTTTCGTTCGTATTGTTAGTAATACGCACTTTTCCCGTACCTGCCCGACTAGGAACATATACCTCGATCTTCGAATTGCTCCAAGACTTGTAGCTTGTTCCCCATTGCGGCTTGTAAAAACGTCCGTCTCCGTAGTTCGCATCTCGGAATTCCACTTTCCCTGACCCACGTGCAATGTAGAAATTCCCACCGTTGATGGTCAGGAGAATTTGCGTACCCGCTGCCACTGTATCCTTACTCCAGGAAGTGATGAACGGAGCTGAGATTGGTTTGATATTATCATTCTCCCAAGGAGCTTTTTCGATCACAACAGGTGTCTTCTCAGTGTAATTTGTGAGTTCCTCATGGAGGATAGGTCGCCCGTCATATTTTTTATAGTAACTGAAGGCCTCATTTGTATGAATGTCATACTTGATGAAACTCTGGACACTTGCGCTAGGAAGGTAAACAGTTCCTTCAAGTCCAAGTTTCTTGGCCATAGCCTCATCTTCTTTCATCAGAAACACTCCGAATTCAGAAGCTTCCACTTGCAATGAAGGTTCCGCCTTGAGCATGTCCAAACCAACTCGTCCACCTACGGTGATGAGTTTCACATTTTGGGATGAGCTGACGTTCCCATCAAAGATCTTATACACTTTGAGCGTGTTCACCGTGTAGATCATACTGTGGGTCTTGTCCCATTGAGATGCACGGTCTACCACTTGAGCTTCCACAACCAGATCGCTGAGGCGAACTCGTTTTTCCAGGCTGTATGGTTCAATAACGCATTGCGCGAACGACTGGATGGTCAGGAATGCTATGGCAATAAAGGCTAGTGATTTTTTCATGGTGAGTTATTCGTGATCAAATATCGCGAATTTCTCAGCTTCGTGCTCAGGTTCAGATCGCAACCTCTTCTCCAACGAATTCTTCACGGATCTCATTGAGGATCTGAATCACTTCTTCAGAAGAATCCGCTTGTACAAGGCGCATTCTATAAGGCTTGAAATGTGGGATTCCTTTGAAGTAATTGCTATAATGTTTGCGCATCTCGAAGATTCCGAGACGTTCCCCTTTCCATTTGATCCCTTCTTCAAAGTGCAGCTGACAGACATCTACGCGCTCGGTCATTCCCGGTGCAGGGAGCTCCTCACCGGTTTTCATGTAATGCTTGATCTCGTTGAAGATCCATGGGTAACCGATAGCTGCTCGCCCGATCATGATACCTTGCACACCATATCTGTTGCGATATTCGACGGCTTTCTTCGCGGAGTCAATGTCGCCATTCCCGAATATCGGGATATGGATCTTCGGATCCTGAGCGATCTCACCGATCAGAGACCAGTCTGCCTCACCCTTGTACATCTGCTTTCTAGTCCTGCCGTGAATACTCAAGGCTTGGATCCCAATATCTTGTAACCGATGCGCTACATCTACAATGTACTTTGTGTTATCATCCCAACCGAGTCTCGTTTTGACTGTCACCGGTAGGTGAGTGCTGTCGACGATCTCCTTGGTCATTTCAACCATCTTCGGAACATCCTGAAGCAAGGCGGCTCCCGCTCCTTTGCACGCAACAGCCTTCACCGGACATCCGTAATTGATATCGATAATATCCGGTTGAGCTTCCGTGGCGATCTCGGCAGCTTCTTTCATCACTTCGATATCGCTACCGAAGATCTGTATCCCGATCGGTCGCTCATAACCGAAAATGTCAAGTTTCTGGACACTCTTAGCCGCATCACGGATCAGACCTTCCGAGGAGATGAACTCTGTGTACATCACGTCAGCACCATTGGCTTTACACACCTTTCGGAAAGGTGGATCGCTCACATCTTCCATGGGCGCCAGTAACAATGGGAATTCCCCAATTTCTATATCCGCTATTTTAACCACCTTTGCAAAGGTAAAAATTGGATGCGACTCGGAAGACCACCTAAATACTCCTATTTATCTCATTTGCTGATCACAGTGGGAGTTCTGCTGTTAAGCATGTTCATCTTTAACGCGATAGGTGAACGACTCACGCTCACCTTCTGGGATATCAAAGTAAGTGATCTCGATTTCGACATGCCGCGTGATCTGGAAATGAGCGAGGTCTATGCATTGAAACTCTCACAGCTCATGTTCGGCTTGTCTTTCGTATTCACGGCATTCATTGCCACCAGAGTTTTCAGATACCGCTTATTGTCCTTCACTGCTCTCGATCGAGGAACATTGCCGGTGCTGGTTCTCAGTGCTGTGTTGCTTTATGTGGTCTTCACTCCATTCGCGACCTGGCTGATCAATGTGAATGCAGCATTGGAAATGCCAGAAAAGTGGGAATCTGTATTCATGAAAATGGAGTCACGAAGTGACAACATTTATAATGCGCTTTTGCAGCAGAACTATGGACCACACCTTTTCGTGAACCTGATGGTAATGGCATTATTGCCAGCGTTCGCGGAGGAAATTCTATTTCGAGGTGTTCTACTTCGCATTTTCAAAAGTTGGACGGATAATATTCATGTGGGTGTGCTGCTTACGTCCTTGTTGTTTGCCGCATTGCACTTCCAACCATACAAGTTCCTGCCGATGGTCATGCTCTCGGGATTGCTCTGTTATGTCTTTTATCTCACGGGTTCACTCTGGGTTCCGATATTGATTCATTTCCTGAATAATGCTTTGGTGATAATCAGTCAAGCGATAAAGGACGGAGGTTCTGCACCCGAATTTCTGGGTGATGAATTTCAATTCATGGAATATATCGTGATAGGCAGCCTTGTGCTGACCATCATTCTGATCCGGACCCTCTGGATGCGCTCCACAAAAAAGATCGAATTACATTTTGAATAATCTGACCTTGAGATTGATGACGGGGAGTGTCTATGTGGGGATCACCTGCCTGGCATTGCTTTGGCGACATGAGTCGGCCTTGATCTTTCATATGCTCATTGCCGGTTTCTGCGCTTATGAGTTGCTCCTGTTGATCTCTCCAAAGGAATCCTTGGCAAATCGGTTGATCGGGACTGCTTCAACACTTGCAGTTTCGGGATTTGCGTATATCAATCAGGATAGTCTGATCAATGCCGGCTATTTCAATTACATATTCATCTTCGTCGGATTGGTTTTCATGGCATATGTACTGCTCTCATCGAAGAAGGATCCGATCTCAGATTTGAGCGGACTGATGTTGAGTTGGATCTACATTGGTGTATCTCTGGGATTATTTTTCCGGATCGGTCAAATGGAGTTAGGCGGTGAAACTATGAGCCTTTTTCCATTCGAAGGAGGCCCAATTTTGCTCGTTCTTGCACTGATCTGGGTGAATGACAGCTTCGCGTATGTATTCGGCAGATTACTTGGCCGTCACAAACTGGCCCCGACCATTTCTCCCGGTAAGACGATCGAAGGATTCGTTGGTGGAGTTGTGGCATGCATTGTTGTGGCATACTTCCTGGGAGGGGAGCTCGCGCCTTTGAAAAGCAATTTCCTGGCCGGGTTAGGTGCTGTGATCGCGATCTCAGCTAACCTGGGCGACCTGTTTGAATCGAAGATCAAGAGAACCCTGGGCGTAAAAGACTCAGGATCAGCGTTACCCGGTCATGGTGGTTTCCTGGATCGATTTGATTCGGTGCTCTTTGCAGGGCCTGCAGCCTACGCATTTTTGTCCTTTTACGGCATCTGACCATTTTCAGGTCAAAATGTTCAACATTATTAGATTGTTTCCTTTGGTTCTTTTATAGCTTTGCCGCAAGATTCAAGCAGATCATATGACTGTTAAATACAAAGAACCTGCTCCGATCCATGGCGAATTGAACCCACTGGATTCTATGATGGAGCGGTTTTCAGTTGCGGCTGAGATACTCGGTCTCGACGAGAGCATGTACAACGCTCTCAAATCCCCTGAAAAATCTGTGGCAGTATCACTGCCTGTAACCATGGACAATGGCAAGATCGAGGTCTTCGAAGGCTTCCGAGTGGTGCACTCTGCCAAGCTGGGCCCTTCTAAAGGAGGGATCCGTTACGCTCCGAGTGTGAACATCGACGAAGTAAAAGCCCTTGCCGCATGGATGACATGGAAATGTGCTGTTGTAGGTATTCCTTACGGAGGAGCCAAAGGTGGTATCAAATGTAACCCACGAGAGATGTCTCAAGGCGAACTCGAGCGTTTGACCCGTGCGTACACAGTAGCAATGGCCGACGTGTTCGGACCAGAAAAGGACATCCCTGCACCAGACATGGGTACCAACCCTCAGATCATGGCCTGGATCATGGATGAATACTCCAAATTGAAAGGAGTTGCGAGTCCGGCTGTGGTAACCGGTAAGCCGCTTGTACTAGGTGGTTCTCTTGGGCGTGTTGAAGCCACGGGTCGTGGTGTCATGGTGTCTGCTCGTAGTGCAATGGGTAAATTGAAGATGAACCCCAATAAGGCCCGAGCTGCGGTTCAAGGATTTGGGAACGTGGGAAGCATTTCTGCGAAACTGCTTGAATTGCAAGGAGTGAAGATCTGTGCGATCAGTGATGTCACTGGAGCATACATGAACGAAGGCGGCATCGATATCGAAAAAGCCATCGCTTATGTCGAGCAGAACGGAGGGAACCTAGAAGGATTCACCGGTGCCGACACATGTACCAATGAAGAGTTGTTAACAGCAGACGTGGATGTTCTGGTTCCTGCTGCATTAGAGGATCAGATCACATCTAAAAATGCCGATAAGATCAAAGCTCGATTGATCGTAGAAGGGGCAAATGGTCCTACTTCAGCCAATGCGGATTCCATCCTGAACGATAAAGGTGTAATGGTGGTTCCGGATATCTTGGCAAATGCCGGAGGTGTGAGTGTTTCTTACTTCGAGTGGGTACAGAACCGTTTGGGTTACTTCTGGACGGAAGAGCGCGTCAATCGTCGTGCTGACCGGATCATGAAACAAGCCTTCGAAACCGTTTTCGCCGCATCTAAGAAGTACAACGTGAACATGCGAATTGCTGCTTACATTACAGCGATCGACAAAGTTGCCAGTACCAAGCAAATCAGGGGAATCTTCTAATGATCCATCGCGAAGGGTATGGCATATTGATCGTTACCCTGCTCACTTTGCTTGCAGTTAATCTGCTGCTACTCCGGTATTCGGACATACAGTGGCTGAAGGGTCTCGTGCTTTTCGCCAGTGTGGTGATCTTTTTTCTATTCCTGCAGTTTTTCCGTAATCCTCAACGCAATTGGGTTGTGAAAGACGGAGCTGTCATCGCACCTGCCGATGGCAAGGTGGTGGTCATACAAGAAGTGGATGAACCCGAATACCTCAAGGACAAGCGCGTACAGGTCAGCATATTTATGTCCCCTTTCAACGTGCATGTCAATCGGAACCCGATCAGCGGTTTGGTGAGCTATTTCAAATATCATCCCGGTGAGTATTTGGTGGCATGGCACCCGAAATCAAGTACCTTGAATGAGCGCACTACTACCGTCATCAAGCATCATAGCGGAACAGAGGTCCTGTTCCGTCAGATCGCCGGAGCTGTAGCCCGAAGGATTCGTTACTATATCGATGAGGGAGACTCCGTTGAGCAGACCAAAGAAATGGGTTTCATTAAATTCGGAAGCCGTGTCGATGTGTTTTTACCACTCAATGCCAAAGTGGAGGTTGAACTCGGTCAAAAGACCAAAGGCGGTCAGACGATCCTTGCTTCATTGCCGTGAACTGACGGTTCACAGATACTGCATCAATTCCCGATTCGTTAAATTTGTCTGAAACAAGGACTATCATGAAAAAATTATTTATAACACTCTTCGCGGTTGCGGCATTCGGATTTGGCTCCATGGCTTCAGTTACAACTGATGCTGCTGCAACTCAAACGGAATACTCCATAAAGGACAAAAAGCCTAAGAAGAAAAAGAAGAAGAGCGATGCGGCTTGCGAGAAAACCGCAACAAAATCATCTTGCTGTTCTCACGCTAAAACCGGTTGCTCGAAAGCTTCTTCGGAAAAGTAAACTGATCCATGGCTAAGCTGTCGGTAGAAGTGCTGGAACAGATCCGTGCGAAGATCCTTTCTAAAATGGAACGCACTCGCTCGGATATTGAGGAGTTGAAAGAGCTGACAAAGCCCATTGCACCGGAGAATTCCATCGGTCGTATAAGCCGTATGGACGCCATCAATAACAAAAGCGTTAACGAAGCGGCTCTGCGAAATTCGCGGGATAAGTTAGGCCGTCTCGAGCGTACGCTCAAGGAGTTGGAGTTATCACATTTCGGCACCTGTCGACAGTGTGGAAACGCTATCGAAGTTGAAAAACTCCTGGTCATGCCGGAGAGCGTTCGATGCGTCACTTGCGTGAAATCTACGAGTTAGTTGAAGGATACTTTAGCAAAATATCTACCGGAGAAAAGCGTGGATCCGGTAGTTGAACTGATCCGTGATCAGGATCTGCATTTTCGCATCTCCAAACCCCGGAAGACCAAACTTGGAGACTATCGATCACCGCAGCGCAGAGGTCCACATAAGATCAGCGTGAATGGCGATCTGAACAAGTATTCATTCCTGATCACATTCTTGCATGAATACGCCCATTTACTGACGTATTCCACCTACAAGAGGAGGGTGGATCCGCACGGACCAGAATGGAAGTCAGCATTTGGAAAGTTGCTTTCGAGGTTTCTATCTATGAATATCTTCCCCGATGATATCGCTGTAGAATTGCATGCACTGATAGACGACCCATCAGCGGGTCATTATTCCAATGCAAAGTTGGCGGAGGTACTTCATAGATACGACAATACTGAACATACCCTCCTTCAGGACCTTGAAGAGGGAACGCCATTTACCATTTCAGGCAAAAGGGCATTTGTAAAAGGAGAACTTGCAAGAAGCAGGTACCGATGTCGCAGCCTGGACAACAATAAGATGTACTTCGTCCACAAGCTGGCTCCCGTTCAGATCATCGACCAAAACAATTAATCACTAATTTCACCATCAAAATCACATCCATGAGAAGATTGATATATCTGGTTCTGTTCCTGTTACCAGTGGCAACTTTTGCCCAGACGGAAGGGACAGCGAAGCTTTCAACAGTGCTGACTTGCGATGCCACTCCGGTCAAAAGTCAAGGACGCACAGGAACTTGTTGGAGCTTTTCGACCACCTCATTTTTGGAGTCTGAACATCTGCGTGAGACAGGAGAAATACTGGACCTGAGCGAGATCTATACGGTGCGAAAGATCTATGTAGAGAAGGGCGAGAAATATCTTCGTTATCATGGAACATGTAACTTCAGCCAGGGAAGTTTAGGCCATGATGTGATCCACTCGTATAAAAAATATGGCATGATGCCGGAATCTGTTTACGATGGCATGAATGGTGACACCATGCACAATCATAGCAAGCTAGTTCCCGACCTGAAACAATACCTCGATTCGATCCTGGTACATCTTCCGATCTCACCGACATGGCGAATCGGATACAATGCTATTCTCGACCAGCATCTGGGAATTTTGCCGGATATGTTCGAGTACGACGGTAAGATGTACAATGCACGTTCATTTGCCAGAAATGTCGTTGCTCTGGACGACCAAGAATACATTGGATTCACGTCCTTCACGCACCAGGATCTGCATGAGAATGTGATCGTGGAAGTGCCGGACAATTTCAGTAACGGAAGGTATTTCAATCTTTCGTTGGATGAATTGATGACCGTAATGGAACATGCTCTTGGCAAAGGGTTTACGATCGAATGGGACGGGGACGTAAGTGAACGCGGATTCAACTCGCGTAGCGGATTTGCCGTCTTCAGTTCTGATACAGCAGCATTGAAGCTGTCTCCGGAGATGATCACAGAGGATGAAGCGAACGCAGAAAGAAGACAGGAATTGTTCGACAATCTCAGCACTACTGACGATCATCTAATGCACATAACAGGAGTATCCCGAGCGGAGGACGGAACGAAGTTCTTCATCACTAAGAATTCATGGGGAACGAGAGCCGGTATGGAAGGTTACATGCACATGTCTGAGAACTATGTGAAAATGAAAACGGTCTGTATCATCGTCAATAAGAAGGCTGTTCCACAAGATATCCTTGAGCTCATGAAGTAATCCAGGCAAGTCATTCCATATTCGATCCTCCTTTTCCGAGAGGGTAAATTGCTATATTTGGTCTGAAACAATTAATAGCATACGTATGGGAATGATGAAAGAATTTAGGGAGTTCGCGATGCGAGGCAATGTCATCGACATGGCCGTGGGTATCGTGATCGGAGGAGCGTTCGGTAAGATCGTATCCTAATTGGTTAAAGACGTGATCATGCCTCCAATTGGGATGGCATTGGGTAACGTGGACTTCTCTAACCTGAGCTTCGTGTTGAAAGAAGCGGTGATGGAAAGTGGTGAAGTAGTGGCTGAGGCTGTCACTGTCAACTACGGACTCTTCATCAACACGGTGATCGAGTTCATCATCGTGGCGTTCGCCATTTTCATGGTGATCAAAGGCATGAACAAGATGAAAAAGAAAGAAGAAGAACCAGCTCCGGCTCCGGATCCCGGACCGAGTGAAGCAGATCTTCTCACAGAGATCCGCGACCTTTTGAAAAAGGATTAATAGAAAGGGCTTCGAAAGAGGCCCTTTTTTAATGTAAAGTGTAATTGGTCATTTGGCCGGATCACGGCAGGCATAACTAACTAGGTAAGTTGTCGCTGCACTTCAGTATCCGTTGAAAGTTTCTCATGACTATATTTGGGCAGCTCGTATGAATCGCTCCATTTTCCTCACACTTTGTTTTTCCTTCAGCCTTACCTCCTTCGGTCAGTGGAATACAGGACTCATAGATTCGCTGCAGCAGGCTTTTGATGCCGCTGATACATCTTATGTGAGGGGAAATATCAACCGACTTTTAGAAGAGAAGGTGGCTCCGGGCGATCCATTGATCGAATTTCACGTAGACTCCAATTCGTACTACTTTTTCGGATTTGTCAACCAATTCAATGGGATACAAGCCCTGCACCGTAATGATCTTAAAAAAGCATCCGACCTCTTCACAAAAGCACGAACCTATTTTGAAATGGCCGGGGATGACCATGGATTTCATCATTCCGGTTATTTGATTTCACATGCAGAGTCGCGCTTGGGGGTCTTCAACCAAAGTTCTGCGTATTTGATCCCGGCGCTGAATTACTTCAAGGAAAAGGGAGATACTGCTTCTGTCATTCCAATTTTGAAAGGACTTAGCTATGCCTATTACATGGGCAAAGACCAGAAAATGGAATCCTATTACCGCGATCAACAGCTCAATTGGTCGATGAATCCATCGTACTGTAATGATCATCTGGAAGCACTCAGAACTCTTTCCAGGTCCTATCGGGAACAGAATAAATTTGATTCCAGTTTGTACGCGCTGGAGATGCTTCTGGATGAAGTAGCCGATTGTCCGCAGGTGGATTCCAATGATCTGCTCGGCATGTGCTACACCGAAATGGCTCAAACGAGATTGATGATGGATTCTTCTTACAATGCGGATCCCTTGTTGTATAGGGCATTCCGAAAATTTAAGCAATCGCACAATCCATTCTGGTGTGGTCACATCTACTCTGTCAGGGCCGATGGCCAATTTATGAATGGCAACTATAAGAGAGCTGTAGAACTAGCTGATTCCGGCTATCAATACTGTGTCGAGCATGAGCTGGTCAAAGAAAAACGGGATAATCTTAGCGCCCTATATCAAGGCCATGCAGCTCTCGGTAACTACAAGGAGGCATTTAGATTCTATCAGGAGTATATCCGCATGCAGAGCGTTCTCGATCCCGGTGATGGATGGAGCTTCATGAAGGAGGAAGAGATGAAGCTGAAAGCGGAAAAAGACAGACTTCTGATGCTGATCGAAAATGAACGAGTTCTGGCGAGTGAAAGCAATCAAAGGAACGTGTACCTGGGATTGGGGTTACTGGTGCTGCTAATCTCCGTTGGTCTGTGGAGCAGGTTGAGGTTTACGCGCAAAGCCAAAGCATCGATCGAAAAGGAAAAAGAACGCTCGGAGGATCTTCTGCTGAACATCCTGCCGGCTCAGATCGCCGATGAACTCAAGTTGAATGGTTCCTCCAGAGCCCGAAGCCATGATATGGTCACCATACTCTTCACCGATTTCAGACAATTCACTCAAACCGCTGAGCGCCTCTCCGCTGAAGATCTGGTTCAGGAACTGGACTATTGCTTCAGTAAGTTCGATCAGATCTGTGAGAAATATAATATCGAAAAGATCAAGACCATCGGCGATGCATATATGGCTGTTGGAGGAATAGATGACCAGGAAGAAGGATCTTGCCTTCGTACGGTTCAAGCCGCATTGGAGATGTCGGCTTTTATGAAGGAGCGATACCTAGAAAGACAGAAAGAAGGAAAATTCGGATTCGAAATGCGTGTCGGTCTGCACACGGGTCGAGTCGTGGCCGGAATCGTTGGAGTCAAGAAATTCCAATACGATATCTGGGGTGACACGGTGAACACTGCATCTCGCATGGAATCAAATGGTGAGGTAGGCAAGGTGAATATCTCTCATACAACCTACGAACAGATCAAAGACGATCCAACTTTGACCTTTGAATCCAGAGGAAAAATCGAAGCCAAAGGCAAAGGGGCAATCGACATGTTCTTTGTAGCCAGACAGCAGATAATCGCCTGATCCAAGGCTATTCACTGACGATCATTTATCGTGTTAGATCCACACTTCCGGAATATGATTGTTATTGGCACATGGCCAAGAATATTTTGTGAGGGCAACTGTTAACTAAATTTACGAAGAGAAATCGCTGTTAAGCCTCTACAGCGTCTTTATCTCCGCAACCAACTTTGTGATCGCGGCCTTTGCGTCCCCGAACAACATGCTCGTATTGTCGTGGAAGAACAACTCATTCTCGATACCCGCATAGCCCGGCTTCATACTCCGCTTGTTCACCACAACCTGTTTTGCATTTTCCACGTCCAGGATCGGCATACCGTAGATCGGACTGCTCGGATCGTTGTGCGCGGCGGGGTTAACCACGTCGTTCGCTCCCACTACGAATACGACATCGGTAGTCGGGAATTCCGGATTGATATCGTCCATTTCCACGAGCTTGTCGTATTCCACATTTGATTCCGCCAAAAGGACGTTCATATGTCCGGGCATTCGTCCGGCAACCGGATGAACAGCATATTTTACGCTCACTCCACGTCCTTCGAGCAACTCTTCCAATTCGTGGATCACGTGTTGGGCCTGGGCGACGGCCAAACCGTAGCCGGGTACCACGATCACACGACTGGCGTAGTTCATCATGATAGCCACGTCCATCGGACCGACTTCTTTGATCGAGCCTTCGATCTGAGTGCCTGACCCTGCGGCTGCACCTTCTCCGAACGCACCAAAGATGACATTCTTCAACGGACGGTTCATCGCGTTACACATGGCAAACGTGAGGATCGTTCCTGCGGACCCTACCAGAATCCCACCCGTAAGCATTACCATATTTCCATAAAGGAATCCACCAAAGGCGGCTGCCAATCCGGTGAAGCTGTTCAACAACGAGATCACAACAGGCATGTCCGCTCCACCGATCGGGATCACGAACAGAACACCATATGCCAGTGCAACGGCAAAAAGCAAATACACCATCGTTTCGTCGTGCGTGCCGCTCATCACGATGTAAACACCGAATGCTACGATACCGATCATGATGATGGTATTTAGAATATTGTACTTCGGTAGTCGGATTGCTTTACGCATCGTTCCGTTCAATTTCATGAACGCGATCATACTTCCTGAGAAGGATACACTTCCTATCACCATTCCCGCTACGATCGTGGAGATCGCAACCGGATCACCCACGTTGTGGTGGAATTCGATCAAGCCGATCAATGCCGCACAGGCGCCACCCATTCCGTTGAATAGCGAAACCAGCTCGGGCATCTGTGTCATTTGTACCTTCTTGGCGGTCATCCAGCCGGCAATAGTACCAACTGCGATCGCTCCGAAGATCAATATGTAAATGATAGGCGCCACCTCTCCCTCGTGGAAGATCAGCGTTGCCGCAATAGCCATGACCATCCCGACCGCAGCGATGAGGTTTCCGTTCCGTGCGGTATTCGGATTTCCGATCATCTTCAATCCGATCACGAAAGTGATGGACGAGATGAGATATATGATTTCCAATAAGTGCTCCATGTGCTATCCGGTCTATTTCTTGGGTTTCTTTTTGAACATTTCCAACATACGGTCCGTGACCACAAACCCACCAACAACATTGAGCGTTCCGAGTAGCACTGCCAGGGTGCCCAGGATTAAGGCGGGGATATTGTCGGGTTCCGAATTAAGCATCACGATGATGGCCCCAACGATCACCACACCGTGGATCGCATTGGCTCCCGACATCAACGGGGTGTGCAAGACAGCGGGTACATTTCCAATGACCTCAACTCCAACGAATATCATCAGGATGAGTATGTAAACCATTTCTATATGGTCACCCAGAAAATTCAGTGCATTCTCTATGATCTCCATGGTAAATTATTTGCGTTTTTGTCCTTGATAAGTGATGATGGTCGCATCCGTGATCTCTTCTTCCAGATCGAGATTGAACTCCCCTTCAGGAGCCAAATGCAACAAATAGGTGGCCAGGTTCTTGGCAAAAAGTTCGCTGGCATTGGTTGATAGTGTAGAAGGAAGATTTGGGATACCCATGATCTTCACTCCGTGTTTCTCTACGACTTTTCCCAATTCACTGAGCGTACAATTCCCTCCTTGCTCAACAGCCATATCCACGATCACCGAACCGAATTTCATTTGTTTTACCTGATCCTCTGTGATGAGCACCGGCGCTTGACGTCCTGGTACTAGCGCAGTGGTAATCACTAGATCTGCGAAGAACAAACTCTTGTCGACAGCTTCCTTTTGCTTCCGTTTGTACTCCTCCGAAACCTCTCCGGCATATCCGCCTTCTGATTTCACTTCACCTTCGACGGTGATGAATCTTGCTCCCAGCGATTCAGCCTGTTCTTTGGTCTCAGGCCTTACGTCCGTAGCTTCCACCACAGCACCTAATCGTTTGGCTGTCGCGATAGCTTGAAGACCGGCTACTCCCACTCCATAAATGAGTACTTTGCTCGGTTTGATCGTCCCGGCAGCCGTAGTCATCATCGGAAAGATCTTCGTGAGTTGTTCCGTACCTAAAAGCACGGCTTTGTACCCGGCTAGGTTCGACTGAGAACTGAGTACGTCCATACTCTGAGCACGGGAGATCCGTGGGATCGCATCCATACTACAGGCGGTTACGCCTTTACTCGCCAGTTTCTCACAACGTGCTCCTTCCGACAAGTGATAGAGCAGCGAAATGGTCGTTTGACCATTGCGGAGTTTGTCGATCTCGTCATCCTCGAATGGATTGATCTTGGCGATGGCATCCGCCTTTGCGAAGATCTCATCGCGATCAACCACTTTGGCGTGATTCGACTCGAAGTCCTCATTGCTGAATGCAGACTTCAGACCTGCGTCTTTCTCCACCAGCAATTCATATCCTTTGTCGTGTAATTGAGCGCAAACCTGAGGGGACATCGCTACCCGATTTTCCCCGGATCTGCTTTCCTTTAAAATTCCTAAGATCACAATTATTCGGTGTTATGACGGTAAATCTAATTCATTAGCACATCCTGTGCAATTTGCAAAAGAAATGAGGCCGGAATTGATCCGGCCTCAACAAACAAAACACAAGAAAACCAAAAGTATCCCGGCTCCATCAACGGACAGCGATCTGTCGCGTATGAGTCATCGCTGACCCTTTGACTCGAAGCCAGTACATTCCCGGTTTTAAAGCAAGTTTTCTAATATCGATGCTCACCTTTTCGGAGAGAACCTTGTAACTATTGGAATAGACAAGTCGTCCGCTAATGTCAACCAGATCAATGGCGACATTCTTGTTCAATTCGGCATTCTCAAATTCGATGTGTAGAACCGAATGTGTTGGAACCGGATATACCTTCATTCCATGCTCAACAGCAAGGTCAAACACCCCAACACCTCCAACTTGAATTTCTACTTGTTCTTCAGTCATACAATCGAACGGACTCCAAGCTCTTAGTATCACTGTTCTCTTGCCTTCCTGAGTGAACGTATATTTTGGGCTCATTTCCGTGCTGGTTGAACCATCAGGGAATTCCCATTCGTAGCTTCTGGCATTTCCTACAGATGCTGTGAACGTGAGTTCAGTGTTCACATCGATCTGTGTTTGAGATACTGAAATCGAAACTCTTGGCCCTGCCTCGATCAACACCAGGTGGCTGTCTGTATCTGAACCACATCCGTTCTCGACGCGATGTTCGATCACATAATGACCGGGTGCCGAGTAGTTATAGAATTCATGGAAAGCATCACGATGACCTTTCTTCGAATTTCCGTCACCATAATCCCAATAATAATCCTGACCAAAACTGCTCACCTGATCGAGTAGGATCTCCTCGCCTGTACAAGCCACTTCGGGTTGCAACCAAAACAGCGCTTTAGGAACCATCATGGAATTGAAGATCTTCTGAGTATATGCCATCCTGTAATCGTGACCACACATATCCTTCAGGGTAGCAACCACAAGATAGTCGCCTCTGTTATTGAACATCCGGTTATAAGGTGTTCCCTGTCCGCTCATGCCGTCACTGAAAGTCCATTTGACCGAATGGAATTCACGCTGGTTATCTGCACCTACCAAGTAAAATGCTGTATCGGTAACACATATATCAGCATCACTTCCCATTTGTGCGAGAATGCACGGACGGATGAAACTGTTGTTGTGAACATTGATGATATCCGTTGTAGAAGTATAAAGACCACACGAATTGATATGCTTGGTCTTGAGTTGATATAGTCCTGCATTCTGATAGGCGTGTGTCATTCTGAAACCGCTGGTATCGAAGATTCTATGGAAGGTACCATCGCCCAAGTCGATCTCGAATGTATCTCCCTCCTGCATGTATGGAGAGTTGAAAGAAAACTCCTCTCCGGGACAGAACTCCTTAGATGGCAAATAGAGCTGATACATAGATGGAGTGAGTCCATTGATCACACGAACTGAATCCATGATCGTACCTGCCTTACCACATTCGGGTTCGATCATCGCTTTTACGACATAGGTTCCCGGAGTTTGGAACTGGTGATAAACAGAGCTTTTGTCGCTGGTGAATGTGTCCTTAGTTCCATCACCGAAGTCAACAATCGCATAGCTGCTTCCTTGAAGGCCCACACTCACGTAGACGCCTTGACTAGGACATACTTCCTTTGGATATAAATAGATACTCTGTCCGGGAGCAAATGTATCAGACACCTGAACCGTCTTCTTGGTGGTGTCAGACCCACATGTATTATACGCGATTGCCATGAGTTCATAGGAACCGGCATTGCTGTATGAGTATTTGAAATCTCGCTTTAACGTCGAGTTTCCATCACCCGTGAAGGTCTTGATGCTGTCCAATGGTCCGCCTGAACAGGAGGAGCTGAAAAAATTAACGGTTTGACCTGGACAGAGCATATTCGGACCACTGATGTTGACGATAGGCTTGGCGGAGTTATCATTGACTACATTGACTGTAGTGGTTCGAGAATCCATTCCACAGTATCCATATACCGTAGCCTTAACCTGATACGTGCCGGTGGATGCAAATGTGTGACGAGGAAAACGCAGCTTGCTGGTGGTCCCATCGCCAAAATCCCAATGGATGGAGTCAGAACCTTCAAAAACAGACCATGGACTCACGGTCAGTTCTGTTCCTAGACATAGATTACTGAAGTTCTGTTCAAAAGAATATTGATAACGGGGTGTTGCATGAGATCTTAGCGCCTTCCACGCCGTATCTCGATTTCCACTGCCATCAATGGCCACCAGAGAAATCACATAGGTCTTGTCTCCGTATACTTGGTAACTCGTGTTGACAAAAGTTCCGATACTTAGTCCGTCAACATACCATATGTACGAGGTTGCTCCTGTACTTTGATTGTTAAAGGTCACTGTTGCTCCTGAACAGGCCTCATCTGTAGACAAGGTAAAATCAGCAACTTGACCTTGGTGTCATTGTTGTTGCAAATGCCAAGACAAGGAGCTGTGCTAGCCGTAGAACTCTATTCATAGTATTTGATTTAACATGCCAAAGTTCTTGATTACAACTACCGGATCGAAAGACGATTGTCAAGTGAAAAACTGAAATATGTCGGTAAATATTAGAAGCACATGTTGTGCGAAGGGTTGCCTTGAATTGATGGGAGATAGTTATTTCAGCTATCTTTACTGCACGTTCAAACAGGGGACATGCAACGAAAAGTAGACATTTTACTCGCAGAATATGGCGAGAGTCATCAAAACAAATTGAACAAGGCGGTCCACTGGATCTGCGTTCCTTTGATCATGTTCAGCTTGCTCGGACTGCTGTACAGCATACCATTTTTCGGACATCGAACATATATCAGCAACTGGGCTTTTGTGTTCGTGATCTTTGTGATCCTTTATTACTTGAGACTATCCCGATCTATGTTTCTGGGCTTTACCCCCGTCGGGTTATTATTGGTCTACTTGAATCACGAACTTTATCTGTATCTCAATGAGAGCGCTCTTGCTTTGGCAAAAGTGTCATTGTTGATCTTTGCAGTGGCTTGGGTTGGCCAGTTCATAGGTCATCACATCGAAGGGAAAAAACCTTCATTTCTGAAAGATGTGCAGTTCCTACTGGTAGGTCCTGCATGGTTGATGCACTTCGTGTTCGAGCGCTTCAATATCAAGTACTGAGATCCTATTTCTCTGGATTCAGTACCCCCACCATCTTGTTGTTCTTCAAGTATTTAGCAGCAACAGTTTGAAGATCCTGAGCGGTTACGGCTTGCACGTCTTCTTCCGTTCTCAACACTTCACCGTAAGGTTTACGATAAACTTCAGCTTGCTGGATCTTAGACATCCAATAGCGGTTGCTCTGTACGGATGTTTCCAGTTGCTTGATAACGGTCTCCTTCACCTTGTTCAGCTCTTTTTCGTTTGGCCCATTTTCAATGAGCTTGGCGATCTCTTCATCGGTGGCTTTGATCAGTGCTTCGACATTCTCAGGGCCACAAGGGAAGGAAACTGAAAAATAGTAACGCTCGTAAGGTACATCGGACATTCCGCCATAAGCACCGGAACCATATACTCCGCTCATTTCCTCACGCAGTTTTTCAGTAAGAAGAATTCCCAACACATCTCCGAGCATCTTCATATGCAGATCTTCCTCAGCCGAATATTCCGCTTCTCCGGAAAAGAGCATTCGGACCATGCTCTTGGGCTCAGATCCTTTTTCTACATCCAGACGATCAGTTCCGGGCTTGAGACGAACACCAAGATCCTTGTAGGTTTCCTTTTTCGTGGTCGTCTTTAGTGAACCAAGATATGCCGTTGCCAATTCTTCGATCGCCTCCTTTTCGACATTTCCGACGAAGATGAACACGAAATCCGCAGGGTTAGCGAAACGCTCGGTATAGAGTTTCATAACCGCGTTGTAATCAGTATTCTTCCAATCGTCATCTCCCGGAATTCTCCAACGGCGGGAATAATTCGGATATAGGAACTCATTCCATTTCATCGAGAAATGATTGGAAGGATCCACCAGCATCTTGTCCATAAATGATCGCTCTCTGGTCACAAATGCTTCATAGGCCTCTTGATCCGATCGTGGTTGAGAGAAATACAAATTCACCATTTGCATCAGTTGTTCCAGGTCATCCGGTGAACAGCTACCCGACATCTGTTCCGTATAGGTGCTGATCGATGGACGAACGGAGACCTTCTTGCCTGAAAGCACTTTCCTCAGATCGACCTTTGAAAAGTCGCCCACTCCGGCTTCAGCTATCGCACCCATGCCAAATCGAACTTTTTCATAGATCTCATCACTTGTCAAGCTGGTGCCACCAAGGCTTGTCGCATTGAACAGTACTTGATCGTTCTGAAGATCGGTCTTCTTGTAGATCACCCGGATGCCGTTGGACATGGTGAATGATTGCGCGTCAACCTCCGAGATGCTTTTCTCGGTTAGGATCTTACCCGTGTTTTCCGGGCGGACCATCAGTTCTTCCGGCAACTCATTGTTTTCCAATGGGGCAATGTCTGCGTCCTTGACTTGTTGGATTACCTCAAGTACTCGACCTTCATCCGGCATGTTCTCGCGATCACTTTCATTTCCGGTGATCACAACAACTGTATTTCCTTCTAATTCAACTTCTTCGAGGATATTCCTGAGCTCATCCACTTGTAACTTCTCAAGTACCTCAGTCAAGCGATCTTCAAGCCATTCAGGACTTGGAAACGCATCTCCCGTTAAGAAATGTTGGACGAGTCTTGAAGCATGATTCCTACTTTGAGTCTTATCCTGCTCTTTCAGCATTGACTCAGCTTGTTGCAACATTTTAAGTTTCGTGCGCTCAAATTCAGCCTCGGTGAATCCGAGCATTTTCGCACGATAGAGTTCGGTGAATATGATCTCAATAGCTTCTTCAAACTTGTTTTCAGCGATCATTGCACCCATCTGCAAAGCGGTCTTAGTGCGTGCCCACATCTCATCCATTGCCGCCCAACTGTATGAAAATGGGGCTCCTGGTTTTTGAGCGATCTCATAGAGCCGATCGTTCAACATGCTCCATATCACTTCTTCCCGTATGGCTTCTTCGAATTCTTCGTAAGTGCCTTCAACCGTTCGATCCCCACTCTGTTTGATCATGATCTGAAGCATGTTATAAGCTGCTTCTTCATCTGAATTGACCGACACCAGATAGTCTTGATGATCCGGAACTTTGTATTCGACACGTTCCTGTTCATTCTGCGGATTGGTCAGCCCGCTGAAGTGACTTTTGATCTTTGCTTCGGCATCCTCGACGGAGATATCTCCAACTACGATCACCGACATCAAATTTGGTCGGTACCATGTATTGTAGAAATCCTTAAGCACCTGATGATCAAAATTTTCCAGTATATCCTTCTTTCCGATCGGCAGACGCTCGGCATAGCGCGATTCGTGGAATATCATCGGAAGATAGTTGTCCATCATGCGTTTGCTAGCTCCAAGTCCTAAGCGATATTCTTCCAGAACCACACCACGTTCTTTATCAATTTCCTCACCGTCAAAGAGCAGTCCACCTGCCCAATCTTGTAATACCAGGAATCCTTTTTCCAAAAGATCCGCGTCATCGCTGGGAAGCGAAAGCATGTAAACAGTTTCATCGAAACTAGTATATGCATTCAGGTGAGCTCCGAACTTTACTCCAACCGATTGGAGGTAGTCTACCAACTCATTTTTCTTGAAATGCTCAGAACCGTTAAAGGCCATGTGCTCGACAAAATGCGCAAGCCCGCGTTGTTGCTCATTTTCCAGAATAGAACCTGCATTTACGACCAGTCGCAGTTCAACTTTATCCTGTGGCTTTTGATTCGGCATGATGAAGTACTTGAGCCCGTTGTTCAACTTACCGGTTGTCACCTTTTCGTTGAGCGGGACTTTCTTCATTGGGCCTTCGTCCAGATCCGGAGTAATATCCGATTGAGCGAATGCCTGTCCTAGCCATAGAATGACCAATGAGAATATACTGAGCTGTTTCATAGTTGCTTTAAATGTGTTTGGGAATTTAATCATACAATTCGGATAGTAGCAGTAGCTGTGCCAAAGGTGATGACAAATTCGACAAACTAATAACACATCGAGTTGTTCCTATTGACATCTTGAAAGTCATTCATTGGTTTCGAAGAGATCTTCGTCTTGAAGACAACGCCGCTCTTTCTGCGGCTACTCACCACGGTGCCGAAGTCGTGCCAGTGTTCATTTTTGACAAGGCGATTTTAGAGAAGCTCGAGGACGAAGATGATAGTCGTGTCAGCTTCATTCATGGCACACTTGCAAACATCCAGCATCGATTACGCGGTTTGGGTTCGGACATTCGGGTATACCACGGTTCAGTATCAGAATGTTGGGAGCAGATCGTGAGAGAATGGCAACCTCGTGCTGTTTTTACGAATGAAGATTACGAGCCATATGCTCGAGAACGTGATTCCGAAGTTCGAGAGCATTTATCGCATAGCGAGATCGAGTTCCACCAATTCAAAGACCACGTGGTCTTTCACAAGGATGAGGTCGTAAAGGACAATGGGCAGCCCTATACCGTCTACACTCCATACCGCAAGAAATGGATGAGCTTGTTCACGAAGGATCTTATTGAAGAGAAGCCGGTAGACCTCGGTCAAATGGCCAAACTGAAAGCGAGAGAGCTGATCTCTTTGGAGGAATTGGGCTTTCGCCGTTCTGAAATTCAGGTCCCACCGGCAGATACGAGTGAGTCACTTTTGAAGAACTACGCCAAAACTCGGGACCTTCCTGCAGTGCAGGGAACTACGCATATCAGCACTCATCTGCGCTTTGGAACTGTGAGTACACGTGCTTGCTATCGCAAGGCATGGGATACCAGTGAAACTTGGGTAGGGGAATTGATCTGGCGATCGTTTTTCAGTCAGCTTCTGTATCATTTTCCTCATGTAGTTGAGAATGAGTTCAAGCCAAAGTACAAGCATATTCCATGGAGAAATGAGGAGGAGGAATTCCAAAAATGGACAGATGGGAAGACGGGTATACCCATCGTAGATGCCGGAATGAGAGAGTTGGCACAAACAGGATTCATGCACAACAGGGTACGTATGATCTGTGCTTCGTTCCTTACTAAGAATCTGCTCATTGACTGGAGATGGGGTGAAGCCTGGTTTGCCCGTAAACTGACCGACTATGATCTTGCTTCGAACAACGGCAACTGGCAATGGGCCGCAGGTTGTGGAGCAGATGCTGCACCTTATTTCCGCGTATTCAATCCCGAAACTCAGTGTGAGAAGTTCGATCCTGAATGGAAATATGTCAAGAGGTGGGTCCCTGAATACGGAACATGGGAATATCCGCGGCCAATGGTCGACTTAAAAGCAACGCGCAAGCGATGCATTGATACATTCAAAGCCGCTTTGGATCAGGCACCGTAATCGGTGTATTCTCCCGGATCGTATTCCGACATCATATGGTAAATGACCTTGAAGATATCTTCTGCATTTGGTTTGCTGAAGTAATCTCCATCCGTGCCATATGCAGGCCTGTGCGCTCTTGCTGAAATGGTTCGAGGCTCAGAATCCAAGTAACGAAATGCCTGTTGTTTCTCAAGTACTTGCTGCATCATATATGCAGTGGTTCCTCCAGGAACGTCTTCATCCATGAATACCACTTTATTGGTCTTTTTGATGGATTCTAGGATCACCTTTTCCGTATCGAAAGGCAACAGTGATTGGACATCGATCAATTCTACACTGATACCCAGTTTCTCCAGTTCGTCAATCGCTTGATCGGCCACGCGCAACGTAGAGCCATAACCAACGACAGTGATGTCAGAACCTTCACGCAGAACTTCCGGAATGCCCGGTTTCAAGGTATATTCTGAGAGATTGTCGGGTTGAACCTCTTTGAGGCGATATCCGTTCAGACATTCCACCAGGATTGCCGGTTCGTCACTCTTGAGCAAGGCGTTGTAAAATCCAGCAGCTTGAACCATGTTTCTGGGAACGAGGACGTGCACACCTCGAACCGCATTGATGATCATAGCCATTGGACTTCCACTATGCCAGATACCCTCCAGGCGATGTCCGCGGGTACGAATGATCAATGGTACTTTTTGGCCACCTTTTGTACGATACTGCAAGGTTGCTATATCATCACTCATTACCTGAATAGCGTAGATCAGATAATCAAGATATTGAATCTCGGCGATCGGACGTAAACCTCGTAGTGCAGCGCCGATCGCTTGCCCAACAATGGTATTCTCCCGGATACCCGTATCCATAACTCGGTGCTCCCCGTGCTTTTCCTGCAAGCCGGCAAATCCTTGGTTCACATCACCAATATGTCCAAGGTCTTCTCCAAAAGCTACAACTCGTGGATCCCGGCTCAACATCGCATCAAAGGTTTTCTGAAGGATCTCATAGCCGTTGAGGGTCAAGCTATTATCGGAAAATTGCGCTGCGACTGGTTCCAGATGTTGCAACGATTGCGCTGATTCGCTGAATAATGCTGAACTGTATCGATCAAAGTTGAGTTCGTCAGAATAACCAATGTAGTCCACCACTTGCTGACGAGCATCAGATTCTTCTCCCAAAGTAAGGCGAAGGGCTTCATGGACCGCCGCGTGAATGTCTTTGCGAATAGGTGTGCGGTTGCTTAGGAGTCCTTTCACAATAGCCTCGATAGCATCCGCATTATTACTCGCGCTCTGCAGATCCTTCAATCGGTCAATGGCATTATCGCGATCGGCAAGGATCGGTTGCAAATAACCGTCCCAGGCTGCCTTTTGCGCATCCTTAACGGCTTGCATCGACTTCTCCTCCAATGCATCGAGTTTCTTCTTGGTTGCGATCTTCTTGCCAATGATCCAGTTTCTGAATTGAGTGACACAATCAAATTCCGTCTCCCACTCAAGTCGTTCCGGGCTCTTATACCGCTCATGCGACCCTGAAGTAGAGTGCCCTTGAGGTTGAGTCATTTCCACGACGTGGATGATCGCCGGTTCATGGGTTTCTCGGCACTTTTTGGCGGCCTCCTGATATGTCTTGACCAATCCGGCATAATCCCAACCTTTCACTCGGTAAATAGAATACCCCTGACCTGCATCATCCGTTTGGAAGCCGCTCAAAATCGAAGAAAGGTCTTCTTTGGTAGTCTGATATTTTGCCGGAACAGAGATGCCATACTCATCATCCCAGATCGAAACAAGCATTGGAACTTGCAACACACCTGCGGCGTTGATCGCCTCCCAGAACGGGCCTTCACTCGTACTTGCGTTTCCGATCGTACCGAATGCGATCTCGTTACCGCGTCGACTGAAGAATTCGTCTTTGTCGATCGTAGGGGTCTCTCGATAAAGCTTCGAAGCCCACGCAAGACCAACAAGTCTACTCATCTGACCAGCCGTTGGACTGATATCTGCAGATGAGTTGAACATTTCTGTTTGCTTCAGCCATTCACCGTTCTCGTCGAGCAATCTCGTTCCAAAGTGCCCATTCATGGACCTTCCCGCTGAACTTGGCTCCGCTTGAACATCTACGTGAGCATACAACTGAGCAAAGAATTCCTGTACGTTGCTGATGTCTTTTGCAAACATGAAAGTCTGATCGCGATAGTAACCCGAGCGGAAATCACCTTTGCCAAAGACTTTGGCCATGGCCACTTGAGCCACTTCCTTACCATCACCGAAGATGCCAAACTTAGCCTTACCGGTCAGAACTTCCTTCCTGCCGAGTAAACTCGCTTGACGACTTGCAAATGCTACCTTGTAGTCACTGAGTACTTCGTTGACGAAATCCTCGCGACTGATAGATGCCTTGCTTTTTTCTGCTACGGTCTGACTCATTCAAAGAAATTTTAAGCATGTTCCTCCTGGCAGAAAATCACTGCCGAAAGAGGCACAAAACCGAGCTGCAAAAATAGCTAATTGATCTGTACTTTTTACGAGTTGAGCATTCTATAACCTATCCATGATAAAGGTTAAACTAGGCCATAAAGTGGGACCACACATATTGTTCGTTATCAGAACATTAAGTGCACTTTTGATTACTCTTGATGCTACATTTCCGGAGTTGCTATTGAGGATTCCTCCCTTCAATTCAACGGAGAACCCATTATTCCGGGCCCATTTCCGATACTCCTCGACAGGCAGTAATCGTTCGGACCAGTTTCCGTTAGTGGGGTCACACGTATTGGATGCCCAATGACGCTCGAATGGGTACTCCCTGTTCTCCAGGAAATTGGCCATATCAGCGTAGTTCAACCCTCTTGTTGCGGTCGCCAGTTCTCTGGCCTCGTCTGTGTTCTCGATCCCCAGATCCTTCAGGAGATACTCGTAGCGATCCTGCCAATAGCCCCCATTGGCCGTCTTTGATATAACTCCTTCTTTTTCAGATTCTCTATGTACCTCCTCGAAGTATTTCCTCAACCACAGACAGTATAAATTGGCTGAGGTATTGTGTACCATCCTTTTGAGGTTAGGATATGGGCTAAGACTGAAATCAAGGGAATACAGGTCATATATGTGCTCCAAGACATCCCGACTGAGAGCTATGTCAATGGTAGACGCGACATCTGATGGAATGTGCTCAAGCGATGAAGACAGATAACGATGAGCCCGAAAGCCCAAAGTCTCCGCGAGCAATTCCGCATCTTTGGTCACAGCGGAATTTTGATCGAGGTAGATCACATTCCCAACGCCCATTGATACCAACATCATACTCATGATGCCAACCCCTCCACCTATGTCGAGAACTGTTAACTCCTCAATTGGCGTTTTCAGCCCCTTGAATAGCTCGAATACTAATCGTGAATTTAATTGTATCTCATATTCGATGTTATTCAAGTACTTCTGTAAGTAATCCTTAGTATATCGTTCTAATATAGATGATTTTGCATCAAATGAATTGAGCTTATTTGTCAATTCATTGAAGCTCTCCTTGTGTAGATCCTGAAACTTTCGATATGTCGAATTTAGCTTAGTCAAAACTCTCGATCAGGGTCAAAATACCTGTTTCAAACTCAACAGATACTAATCCATTGTCAGCTACCTCATTACTGGAACTCGTTCTATTTGGAACAGTTAGATTGCTTTTATTAAGATTATACTTTAAACCAGAGGTGGTAATATTCTCAATATCTGTAACAGGCATTAGTGAAATCTTAGATCCCTTCGGATAGTACTTTTCGAACCGCTTTGGTAGTACAAAGCACCTGGAGTGGTCGTCTATGATGTTCACCTTCATCGAATCGAAGTACTTCGCAATGGAGAGCAGGTTGTTCCAAGTGTGGTCTAGTCTCTTACCGGTAGCCCAGAGAATATTCGCTTTGTCGTGTCCCTTATTGATCAACCATTCCATTCCTTTCTCAAGATCTGTCTTATCCTGGTCCGGAGTATGTATCCACTCAATGGGTTGTGACTCCTCGATCTCCTCACGTCGGATATTGACACTATCAAAGTCACCGAGGACGGCATCCACTTTTATACCTTTCATCAACGCTCTTTCGAGAGCTCCGTCGAGGACCAGTACCATGGGACTCCATTCCAACAAAGAGAATAAGAGTTCATCAGAACAACTTTGACCATTGGCCAGGATGAGCGTGGCCTCTTGATTTTCTCGTATGATATGATGTGACGACATTATGTAATTCGTACAAAGTGTTCTGAGCCTTTTATTGACTATACTTGCTTGTCGGTCTGCAAATTTAAGCTTCAGCAGATCGGATCGTTAATATGATTTGCCGTCGTTACACGATTAAAGCGCTGCTAGTGCTCATCACAGTTGCATTGTTCAGTGCTTCCTGTATGCGCAGTTCCAAGAGCTGGGACACGCAGTTGGCTGCACCGCTATTGAACACGTCATTGCAGATCGATGATGTGATCGCGGATTCCTTTCTCATCAAAGCATCTGATTCCAGCTACATATTTTCGTACCGATACCCCTTTGCCATTGATAGCTTTGGAGACCACCTGCAAGTTCCAGATACGGTCAATCAAGTTACGGTGTCCCTTGATAAGCTGATCTTGTCTGATAAGGCCCTCACAGACACGATCACGTTGCGTGAGATGTCACCTCAGATCGGACTGCTCGATGGAAAGATGGTCGATCTGCCCGCACAGAGTTTTAGCGATGCCGGTGGACAGGACATTGATATCTCTAAAGATTTTTTCAAACGAGCAAAATTCATCGATGGGTATCTGGACCTGGTGATATACAACGATTTGCCGGTTGAAGTAGAGACAATGTCTTTCGTCCTCAAGAACAAACAAGATGGGCTGGTGATCGCGTCTGACGTATTCACCAATATCCTTCCGGGAGATAGTGTCAAACAGAGTTACAGCCTTGCAGGCAAAGAGGTTTTGGGAATCCTTGTAGGCGAGATACAGGAAGTCAAAACCTATCCTAGTAACGGAGAAGTTCTGATCGATGCCGACAAGGGTGTTCGAATAGGTATGAATGTCCGAGACCTTGAACCGCTATACGCAACGGCCGTTTTCCCAGCGCAGGATCTGGTGACAGATACACAAGAGGTTGGTTATAATTTCGGGAAGTCTGCGATTACCGAGATGATGGTCTATAAAGGAGAAGTGACCATGACCGTTCACAGCACAATAGAGGAATCGATCAAGCTGGATTACAGGATTCCCTTCTCTGGCAAGAATGGAGATTTCAGTGCACCATTCACGCAGCTTTTTACCGTACCACCGGCAAAGCCCGGTGAGACTCAGATCGTGGAGCGGAAGATCCCTCTTGATGATTATGTCATCCAGTATAAAGGCAAAGATCCTCTGAGCGCCCCTTTCTTCAATACGATCTACAGTGAATTAGTTGCCAGTATCGTTTACTCCGGAATTGAACGGAGCATATCTCTACAAGATAGCGTATTCATTGAGTTTGGTTTTGTAAATATCAAACCCGCCTATGCGTATGGCGACTTCGGATATGATGAAACAACGGTCTTAGAGAGTGCCGACGTGAAGGCCATGAAGCAGCTTGAAGGTGAGATAAATTTTGAAGACATGTGGATGAGTGTGCTGTTGGAGAATAATTTCGGCATTGAGGCAAATGTGAAAGTGAATCGCTTGAGTTCGATCAATTCAAAAACAGGAACACGGGTGGATCTGAGTAATCCTGACTTAATAGATCAGACGATCTTTCTCGCTAAGGCCATTAATTATCCTCCTCTCGAGCCATATAAGAGGAATTTTGTCCTGAACCAATCCAACTCCAATGTGCAATCTTTCCTGGAGAACTTACCTGACAAAGTAGAAGCAGATATATACCTTGAGAGTCGGCCATATGGGAGTAATCACTATACGAATTTCGTGTTCAGAGAGAGCTTTCTCAGAGCGACTTTGAATCTCAATTTGCCGCTTCAGTTCTCGCTTGGGAACATGCAACTCACTCAAAAGCAGAAGTTTAACCTCACGGATGACGAGAATGTAGATCGAATAAAAGAAGGAAGTTTTCAACTCAGGGTAGAGAACGACTTTCCGATCGGTGCTCAAATGAAGCTGGAATTCCTGGATGATGAGGAAAATATCCTGTTGGAGCTTTTCGCTGATGCGGGTGAGATCCTAGCGGCTGACGTCCCTTCAGGTAAGGAACGTACCGAAAAACCAACCATCAATTATCTCTCTGCACAGCTTGGCTCACCGGAGATCGAACTGTTGCGTTCTGCGACCAAAGTGCGCACCATAGCTACTTTTAATACGCCCGGAACAAGGCGCTATAAGATGTTCAACGACTATAGTCTGGATGTTAAACTCAGTGCCGATTTCGTGTATGAACAGAATTTCTAAGCTCCTTTTTGCGCTGTTTCTGCTTCAATCATCGATCACCAAGGCACAATTAGGCTTACAGGATCGCTTGCGAACGGGTGTTTCTTATGATCTAAACCTCTTCGCACAATCCAATCAATTTGATAAAGACCTCTTCTTCAAATCGTTCTGGGACGAGGACCTCAAGAATCGACAGCTCGAAAGAACTCCCGGCCAAACGAAGCTAGGCTGGGGAACAGGTCATACAGCGGCATACCAATGGGGTGCACTGGGCGAGAATGCTTTCAAAAAGATCTACTACGTGCGGTTGTCCTATCACGACCTGCACTCAATCGATCTGGACACAGATCTGACCAAGGTTGCCCTGTTGGGCAATAGTCATACTCGTGGACAAACTATAGACGTGAACAGTTCAGGAACTGATGCGATCGAATATTCAAGTTTGGGGTTTGGTTTTGAGCGGATATCAGATCAGAATAAGCAGATCCGTTACCAGTTGGGGGCGAACATCTTTGCAGGACATTCATTGAATGCCCAAAACACTTCATCTGGCACAATTACAACCGATTCCATGTTGGAACATGTGACATTGGATCTGGATTACATTTCACAATCTAAAATGCGAAGTTTGAGTTCCGGAATGGGTCTTGGAATAGATCTTGGTATCTCAAAGCACACCGGTGACCGCTATTTCAAGATCTCGATCAGAGACCTTGGATTTATCAACTGGAGTAAGACCACCGAACTGGAAAATGCCAGTCGCCCTCAGAGATTTGAAGGAGTCTTTGTTCCGGATATTCAGATCTCAGAGTTCAATTGGCTGGATTCTGTAAACAAAGAACTGGTTCTCGAAGAAACACGCTCCGTTCTGCGATTGACACCATTCAACGTTACGTTGGATGCTGAGTTCCGCTTAAGTACCCAATCAGCTTTAGGATTTAACGCACGATATTTCCATCTCATTGGTTTCATCCCTGAGATCAGTGCACAGTATCTCAAGATCTGGAAATCCAACCGAGTATCATTCGGACTGAAGTATGGTGGTTTTGGCGTATTGAGAAGCCATTGTTCACTGCTTTTGCAACGACATAACATCCTCAACTTCAAGCTCGACCTGGAAAGTCCGGAGAGCCTGATAATGAACGATTTGCCAATGGGATTGGCGGTTCGTACGGGTGTGATCTGGAATCTGTGATCAGATGCTTAGAATGCTTCAGCTATTCGCTGCATTCCGAGCATAAAGTGGATATGCCGCCATCAGCTCCTTGACCATTTCACCGGTTCTGTGAACTTCAGCATCATCAGCATGATGTTGCAAACAACGGTCGATCAATTCTACGACCTGATCCATAGTATCGGGTGTCATGCCTCTGGTTGTGATGGCCGCAGTTCCTACTCGGATACCGCTGGTCACAAAAGGTGAACGAGTTTCATTGGGAACCGTGTTCTTATTGATCGTGATATGTGCTCTGACCAAAGAATCTTCCGCAGTGCGTCCTGTCAGGTCATCAAATTTGTCGCGAAGGTCAATTAGCATCAAGTGGTTATCGGTTCCCCCGGAAATGATCTTATAGCCTCTGTCAACAAATGATTTCGCCATCGCTTGAGCGTTATTAATGATCATTTGACCATATTCCTTGAATTCAGGCTGTAGATCCTCTCCGAAGGCGATGGCTTTACCGGCAATGGTGTGCTCCAGCGGTCCACCCTGACTACCGGGGAAAACAGCAGAATCCAAAAGTGCGCTCATCGGGCGCAGGTTTCCTTTTCTATCCTTTTTACCGAGTGGATTCTCGAAGTCCTGACCCATCATGATCATACCACCACGCGGCCCACGCAGTGTTTTGTGCGTAGTTGTAGTGATGATATGGCAATGAGGTAGTGGATCGTTCAAGTGTCCCGTGGCGATCAGGCCTGCAGGATGTGAGATGTCTGCAAGCAAGAGCGCTCCGACGCTATCCGCTATTTCCCGGAATCGGGCATAATCCCAATCTCTGGAGTAGCTGGAAGCACCGCAAATGATGAGCTGAGGTCTTACCTCTTGTGCCTTCTGCTCCACTTTGTCCATGTCTATGATCCCGTCAGGTTCTACTCCGTAGAAGTGACTATCGTACAGGATTCCCGAGAAATTAACTGGTGATCCGTGGGTGAGGTGACCACCATGACTGAGGTCAAAACCAAGGATGCGATCACCCGCGTTCAGACAAGCCAGCATGACCGCTGCATTTGCCTGAGAACCAGAGTGTGGCTGCACATTAGCCCATGCTGCACCGAAGAGTTCTTTTGCACGGTCAATAGCCAACTGTTCAATTTGGTCGACAACCTCACAACCGCCGTAATATCTCTTTCCGGGAAGTCCTTCCGCATACTTGTTGGTCAGAACACTCCCTGATGCCCGCATTACCTGCTCTGACACGAAGTTTTCAGATGCTATGAGTTCGATACCATCCTGTTGTCTTTTCAGTTCCTGATCGATCAGGTCAAATACTTTCTTATCCATTTACTCGCGAATATTTAGCCGACAAATGTAATCAACACATATATATTGAGGTTTATTGACATTTTTTTAATAATTTCATCGTCAATTTGCAGCTGTGAAGTGGATCAGCGGCAGATTGAAAAGATAAAATGATGAAGAATTTCCATGTCGGAAGTGACCAAACGTATTGCGGATTTTTATCCCATGATGGAGGGAGTGACCGATTTATGTTCTTCGTTCAAAGATGATACTATGACTACTATGCCAACCAATCACCTCAATTTGAGGCGGTATGGATTGGTGGCGCTGTTCCTTTGTTTGAGCATTTTTGCCCATGCTCAAAATGTCGGGATCAACGCTACCGGAGTGGATCCACATCCCTCTGCCATGCTCGACGTGAACTCCATCGACAAAGGAGTTCTGGTTCCTCGCCTCACCAAAGCCCAAAAACTTGGTATTCCAGCCCCTGCGACAGGCCTTTTGGTCTATCAGCTGGACGACACGATCGGATTCTGGTTCTATACCGGGACGAATTGGGAACCTATTTTCCGTACTGTAGAAGCCGGAACCGGGCTGACAGGAGGACAGATCTACAGCTATGGAAGGATTGACCTCGCTACAACGGGCGTTGTGCCGGGCACATATGGTAGCTCAGATAGTATACCACGATTCACTGTAAACCAACACGGGCAGTTGGTTTTCGCCGGTAATGTACCGGTAAATCACCCTTTTGAAAAAGACTCTGTGATCGGAAACGAGATCACTGACACCTTGAATGCCAGAGGAATGCTGGAAATGTACGGTACAGGTACAACTGCTGATCCGTATCGTCTGGGAATTCGAGCGGGAATCAATATCAATGATATCTGGATCTGGAACGGGAGCAGTTGGACGTTCGCTCCCCTTCCGGTCGAGAAGGACAGTGTAGTTGGAAACGAGATCGCCGACACGATCGACACCTACGGATTGATCGGTCGCACGGGTTCCGGCACTTCTGCCGACCCATTCATGATCACGGGAATGCCGGGCAATAACCCCGGAGATATCTGGCAATGGAATGGAAACAAGTGGGTGTCCGCCCGATTAGTTTCTCCTTTGGAACAGGACAGCGTCATTGGTAACGAGATCGCTGATACCATCAATTCACGAGGTATCATTAATCGCACGGGTTCGGGAACGAATGTCGATCCGTACAGGATCGAAGTGAACCCGGGTAATACTGTTGGCCAGGTATGGCAATGGGACGGGAACAAATGGGTTCCGCAGACATTGGTGTACCCTCTGGAAAAAGACTCCGTCATTGGTAACGAGATCGCTGATACATCGAACGCTCGAGGTATCCTCAACCGATCAGGCAGCGGGACTACCGTAGACCCATACACCGTTGGGATCAACCCAGGAAAAAATGCTGGGGAAGTCTGGACCTGGGACGGCTCCAAGTGGGTGCCTATGGTTATTGTGCATCCTCTCGAGCAAGACTCTGTGATTGGTAATGAAATAGCTGATACTGTTAACGCGCGAGGAATACTCTCAAAGATTGGTTCAGGAACTGCCGCCGATCCTTATATGATCGGTATCAATGCAGGAAATAATGTGGGTGAAGTTTGGACCTGGGATGGAACGAACTGGGTACCGACGCCGATCACTCATCCGATCGAACAAGACAGTGTGATCGGTAACGAGATCGCTGATACAACTCTTGCCCGAGGGATTCTCTTGAAAAGTGGAACCGGTACTGCCACTGACCCTTATTTGGTAGGAATCAATCCGGGATCCAATCAAGGAGATGTATGGACCTGGGACGGTTCCAAATGGGTACCAATGCCAATAACTCATCCTCTTGAAAAAGACAGCATCATCGGAAATGAAGTAACCGATACACTCAATGCACGCGGTGTACTTGAAAAATATGGCACAGGCACAGATGCCGACCCATATATGCTTGGTATCAGTGCGGGTAATAATACCGGAGATATCTGGAGATGGAATGGATCTACATGGATCGCGGTTCCATTGCCGGTAGAAGTCGATGCTATAATCGGAAATGAAATCTACGACACGATCACAAACGGGTTCCTTGACCTTCAGGGTGCAGGAACCAATGCTGATCCCAAGCGTGTGGGAATGAAGCCGGGGTCGTTCAATGGCGCTTACTTGCGCTGGAATGGCACGACCTGGTACAGCGATTCGACTTACCAGAATACGCTGGATATGGCTTATGACGAAGGAGGTCCGGGTGCCGGTCGCAATATCATTGCGGACTCAGGTCCGGTATTAGTTGAAGGAACTGATGGGATCATCGTTCAGGGAACACACGCAAGTGGTGCTTCGATCGGAAGTCCGGGAATGGGCTCAAGAATGATCTACAATCCACGGAAGTCGGCCTTTAGAGCAGGACGCGCAGGAGGCACTCAATGGGACGTTGCCAATGTAGGTGATTACTCATTTGCAGGAGGCCACAGTACAACAGCCTCAGGGAATTACAGTACCGCATTCGGATATGGATCTGTTGCGGATGATATTTACACTTTCGCCGCCGGAGACAGCTCGGCTGCGACCAACCGAAGAGCTATAGCGATCGGTGATCGCACTTGGGCGAATGGATTATCGTCTGTTTCGATCGGAAAAGAAGCGCTTTCAGAAGGAGAGAATTCAATAAGTATTGGACACCGCACGCGCAGTGAGGGTCCATTCAGTGTCTCTATCGGAGAAGAAAGCCACACTCAAGGATTCCACTCATATGCATTTGGATATCAAGACACAGCACAGGGAGATTATAGTGTTGCGATGGGTTATGACTCCTATGCAGAAGGGGACAGTTCGATTGCGATCGGGATACACACATATACCACAAACCCTTATTCGGTGGCTATAGGTAACCATGTTTACGCCATTGCAGATAAGTCGGTAGCTCTCGGGAGTTATGTGTCTTCGAACAACAAGAACGGTTCGTTCATTTTCGGTGATGGAAGTACGACCAATATCCTTCAGAGTTCAACATTGAACCAAATGACCATGCGTTTCGACGGTGGTTACTATCTCTATACCAATTCAGCCGCTACATTAGGTGTACGCCTGGTGAATGGTGCAACGGCCTGGACCACGCTGTCTGACAGAAATACTAAGGAAAACTTTGAAGCTGTTGACGGTGAGTGGGTTATCTCGCAATTGAGACATGTACCGGTTTCAACCTGGAACTATATTGAAGGTGATGCAAGCGTTAGGAACATGGGGCCAATGGCTCAGGATTTCTATCATGCATTCCATCTGGGTGGAAGCGATAGTCTGGGGATCACGACCTTGAACTTCGATGGTGTGAACCTTGCGGCTATTCAAGCTTTGATCAAAAGGACAGACGACCTGAGTGATACTCAAGCAGAGTTGATCAAATCTCAGGAAAAGATAAAACAACAGGAAGCTGAGATCAGTGAGCTCCGCGATGAACTAGATGCATTGCGAGAGCGTATCGAGCGTCTGGAGGAATAGAGAATGCTGAAACGGGTTTCCATATCGTTGCTCATTGCACTGAGCAGCTCGGGCGTCTTCGCTCAGGGCTGGGTGAACAACGGCGCCAATGTGGTGCTCACGGATTCCGTACATGTGGTTGTGACCACGGCAAATGGACACTACCTCAGCAAGAACAGCGGTCTGATCCGTTCCAAACGTGAAAGCTATTTCCACATCCGTGGTAACTGGATCAACAATGGTGGAAACGAAGCTATTGCAAGTAATAACGGAACTGTCATCCTGGATGGAGCAATACAACAGATCCTAGGTTCTAGTTCCAGCTCATTCAATAATCTTTTACTCACCGGTACAGGTGACAAATACCTTGGCATTGAGACACTCGTGGGGGGTGGACAGCTCGGCTTCAAATCCGGTCAATTGGATCTCACCAACAAGCGACTCTACCTGAATACAAACACGCTGATCGTCAACAATGAAAAGAACGACGCCATTCAGCGTGCTAACGGTATCATAGTCGGTGAGACGAACCCAATTGTAGGGTATAGTTTCGTGCAATGGAATTTCCGTGATCAACCGTTTGGTAATCAGTACGAGATCCCATTCGGAAGCATAGACGATATCTACATACCATTCCTGTTCAACATAGATCAGGATGGGGTATCTAGTTTGGACAGTGGTCATTTGAAAGTAGCCATGTATCCGACCAACCCTCTGGTGGCGTTGAACAACAGACCGTTACCGGCAGGTGTTACGAATCTGGACAATGAATATGGGATCGAGAATGACATCAAGAGTCTGGACCGTTTCTATGTGGTTCGCTCGGGTGGATTTGGGTTCCAGCCTCAATTGAGTTTGATCTTCCCATACATCGATCGCGAGTGGGACCAACTTGCAGGATCACTCAACGATATCGTGGAAGACGATCTGGTAGCCGTTCGATATAACAGTGGGAATAACCAATGGAGCTATGATGGTTCGGGTAATGCCGATGCCGGTAACAACAATGTGAATTCTTCTGCAGGGAGCTCGTTTGCGGGCAATTGGGTCCTGTATAATATTTCTCCTTGCCCTGTCGCTTCGCTTGAATTTGACGAAGTATGCTTTGGCGAGCAAATGGAATTCAGGAACACATCTACCATTAATAGAGGCTCGATCACAGAAGTTGACTGGGATCTTGGTGGAGTAGCATACTCCGGCCAGGATACGGTGCAGCATTTGTTCCCAACAGATGGCACTCAAAATGTTCGACTCATAGTTACATCCGATCGCGGATGCAAGGATACCGTGATCACAACGATTGAAGTTCATCCACTACCGATAATAGACTTCGGTTACACGGATACCTGTCTTGGAATGCCAACGATCTTCACCAGTAGAAGTACCACGAGAACAGGTACGCCAATGCTCCATCAGTGGAAATCGCCGGGTATGACGCCCGGAAGCGGGTCGCAGTTCGCGCATGTATTCCCGGCAATAGGGATGTTTACAATGACCCACATCAGTACGAACTCATGGGGTTGTGTGGACAGTGCAAGCAAAGACTTTAATGTACGTGAGACGCCACCTGTAGAGTTCTATACGCGAGAGATATGTGAAGGAGAGATCGTGGATTTCGTCGACGAAACGGGAGGAGCTTCTGCATTGCGCAGCTGGACCTGGAAGGTTGGAGACGAAGTGATATCATACAGTGATAGTACCAGTCGAAGATTCAGTTTCGCGGGAACGTACCCGATCACCTTGATCGTTGAGAACGAGTATGGTTGCATCGACTCTTTCGTTCAACCACAGTTGGTGAAACCTAAAGCGATCGCCGATTTTACGTTCTGGCCTGACAGGGTGCTGATCAGTGACCCAATAGTTCGATTCTTCGACAACAGTACCAATACCAATATTTACGATTGGGACTTCGGGGATGGTGTAGGTAGATCCAACCTGATGAATCCTGAGTATACGTATGCCGATACGGGAGCTTATTCAATATTGCTGATCGCCGATAATGACGGACAATGTCCGGATACCGTTCGCAAGACCATAGTGATCGGTCCGGATCTTAAGATATTCATACCCAACGCCTTTACGCCGCAAGGGCTGGATAATCTGAATGAAACATTTAAGCCGTCCGGGGTTCTTCAGGGCATGCGCGACTTCCACATGCAGATCTATAACCGCTGGGGTGAAATGCTCTTCGAGAGTTTCAGTATCGACAATCCGTGGGATGGAACCTATCGTGGTGTGGAAGTTGAAATGGGCAACTATCTCTACTTGATACGTGTTGTGGATCACCAGCGCAACGAGCACTTCTTCAAAGGGATGGTCATGCTCCTTCGATAAGGGAGCTTCCGCTTAAATTCTTCTTCAATTTTCGTTATCCTTGAAAGGAAAAAGGATATTCGTTGATGTCGTCTCCAAAACGAAAGAAGGGTAAGAAGCCAATAAAGAAATCGCGTCCTCCACAGACGCAGAAAGTATCTCAGAAACAATCCTCCGGATTTTCACTTCAGAAATATCCCGGAATAGTGATTGCGATTCTTTCCTTTCTGTTGTACGTCAACACCCTTAACCATCAATTTGCCTTTGATGACGCCATTGTCATAACCGGGAACAGTTTGACTCAGAAGGGTACATCGGGTATTCCGGATCTGGTAACAAAGGACTTCTTTGTCGGGATATACGGAGAACATGGAATGGAGCTTACTGGTGGAAGGTATCGTCCCCTTAGCTTAGTGATGTTCGCCATCGAAATGGAGCTTTTCGGAGAGAAGAAAATCTCGAAATCCGGCAAACCGGTGTTGAGCGCAGATCGCGAACAACTTTACAGTTATAACCCCTTCATTGGTCACTTGGTCAACTTGATATTCTACGCACTCAGCGTCTATTTACTGTTTGTGCTTTTAGGCAAATGGTTTCCCAAGCAACCCATGGTCGCATGGATCGGGGCACTCCTATTCGCTCTCCATCCCATACACACGGAAGTCGTTGCAAACATCAAAAGTCGCGACGAGATCATGGCTCTTTTCTTCTTGATCTGTACCTTTTTGCAGATTGATAAAATCGTTCATAATCAGTCAGTTAAGAGTAGCACTCTTGCGGGAGTGTTCTTCTTTCTTGCTGCGATGAGTAAGGAAAATGCATTCACCTTTATTGTGTTTGTTCCGCTTTTGATCGCAGTGATCTACAAAAAGAGTTGGAAAGACAGTTTCAAAGGTTCTTTGCCGATCTGGATAGGTGGAATTATCTATTTGGTTTTGAGGACAAGCATGGTTGGGCTCCCTAGCACTGTAGAAACGAATCCATCTATTCTTGAAAACCCATTTGTGGATACGGACCCTCTGACCAAGTTCGGAACCATATTCGTAGTTCTTCTTAGGTATGTGATCTTGCTCTTCGTTCCACACACAATGAGCTCAGATTACAGTTACCCGCAGATCGAGTATGTTGGCTTTGGTGATATAGAGGCATTAGCCGGTTTGGCGATCTATTTAGGAATGGGTGCTTTGTTGATCTATGGAGTGCTCAAGAAGCAGACGTATACGTTGTTTCTGGCAGCCTATCTATTGCCGTTGAGTGTAGCCAGCAACATCGTGTTCAATATTGGAGCACCGATGGGAGAGCGCTTTGTGTATATGTCGAGCTTTGGATTCGCCACTGGCATTGCTTGGATCATTGCGACCAAGCTGAAAGTTCCAACGTGGAAAGCACTCGAGAGCAATAAAGGGTTGCTTGTTGCATTGATCGTCTGTGGGGTATTTTACAGCTACAAGACAGTCGGACGCAACGTCGACTGGTACGACAATGAGACCTTATTCACGGCTGATATCGAGAATAGTCCAAACAGTGCCAAGATGAATTATTATTTCGCCAACACATTTCTCAAGAAACAAATGGCGGATGAAAAACACACCGATGCAAAGGAATGGTTGGCCCTTGCAGAAAAGCATTTCACCAAGGCAGTGGAGCTTTATCCCAAATTCGGCCTGGGATGGTATAATTTGGGTTTGGTGAAAGTGCAAAAAGGAGAGGGACAAGAGGCGCTTCCGTATGCGAAGAGGGCCCTGGAAATTGAACCAGATAATGCAAAAGCAATGGCTCTGTTGGGTCAGATCTATGGTCGTTTCCTCATGCAGCCGAAGAACGGTATCGCACCTTTGCGCACAGCCATAGAAAAGTTTGGGAATCGAGACCCGGGTGTGGTGCAAAATTTAGCGATCTGCTATGCCATGACCCAGCAAAATGACAGTGCCGCATACTACTTTGAGTTGGCTTTGAAGAATGACCCGAACAATGTGAAAGTGCTTCAAAATCTGGGAGGACTTATGTTGCAAGCGGGTCGACAGGAAAAGGCACAAGAATACTTCAGTAGAGCTCAGGCGCTGAGCGGAAATCAAGGACAATGAGCAAGAAGACGAACAAAACGAAGAAGCGAAACAAGGGGAGCCATAACCCAAGGCCAAAAGTCGTTTCATTCAACTGGAAACCGGCCCTTCTGGTGAGTCTGATAGCCTTTATCCTCTACGGAAATACCCTACAGCACGAATTTGCATTCGACGATGCCATAGTGATCACGGAGAACAAATTCACCCAAAAGGGATTTGCGGGGATCAGTGAACTGGCGACGAGTGATTTCTTCAAGGGCACCTTCGACGAAAAAGGAGATGAGCTGTCCGGCGGGCGATACCGGCCTTTGTCACTTGTGATGTTCGCTGCAGAGGCTCAACTTTTCGGCGAGCCTCAAAAAGAGGCCAATGGCCAGATCCGGAGAAATGATGACGGCGACATACTGTATGACTACCCGGCACAGTTCGGACATTGGGTGAATGTGTTGTTCTATGCACTCTGTTGCTACTTGTTGTATTATCTGCTCTTCCTGTGGTTTGGTCAGAGAAAAGAATTAGTAGCAGTCCCATTCGTAGCGGCTTTATTGTTTGCGGTTCACCCCGTGCACTCGGAAGTAGTGGCAAACATTAAGAGTAGGGATGAGATCCTGTCATTGTTTTTCCTACTTGGAACATTGATCTTTTGGCACAGATGGCTGAAAGATCAGTCGAATAAAAAAACCTTATGGTTTGGACTAGGTGCATTCCTTTTGAGCTTATTGGCAAAGGAGACCCCGTTCACATACATTGCCATCTTCCCGTTGATCGACTGGGTCGTATACAAAACCCCACAAAAGGATTTGATCAAGCGATCCTGGCCTCTGTGGCTGGTGGCCATTGGCTATCTGGTGTTGCGCACATCAATGGTCGGCCTGCCTAAGCCCGCAGTAAATACGACCGGAATACTGGATAACCCTTTTGCCACTTCGGACATGGCCGAGAAGCTGGCGACCATCAGTCTGATCTGCTGGCGCTATGTGATGTTGTTGGTGGCACCCATCACCATGCGCTGTGACTATTCATTTGAGCATGTCCCGTTTGCTACTTTCGGTCATCCGGAGGCCCTTATGGGGGTCTTGCTGTACGGAAGTATGATCGTTGCGGCAATCGTATTGTTGAAGAAGCGGAGCATCTATTCGCTCGTCATTGTGATGTTCCTGTTTCCACTCTCGGTGGTGACCAACCTGTTCTTCAATATCGGAGCTACGATGGGAGAGCGGTTCTTGTTCGTGCCTTCACTGGCATTTGCGTTGTTGGTGGCGCTACTGCTTGTTAAATACATGAAATTGAACAGCTTGAAAGTTCAGGCGAATGCTGGTTGGGCGGTTTTGATACTATATGGAATGTTCTTCTCCTACAAGACCTTTGCCCGCAACCCGGATTGGAAGAACAACGATACCTTGTTCACCAAGGATGTGGAGACCACACCAAAGAGTGCCAAGATGCAGAATTATCAGGCACGTATTCTATTCGAGGATTGGCGGGAAGGAAACCGTCAGGCCGAGGATAGGCCTCTGCTCGAACAGGCAAAGTATCACTACGACCGGAGCGTGCAGATCTACAAAGACTATTTGATGTCGTACTACGACTTGGGCATGGTGAACCTTTACCTGGGTAACAAGGACGAATCCCTGGCAGCCTTGCACAACGCGTTGAAGTTGAACTACCAGCACGGACCGAGTCATGAGTTACTAGGGCAGGTGCATTACCGCATGACCAAGGATTACAATAAAGCGGCCTTCCACCTTCGCTATGCCGTGGAGAGGCTCGATCGCAAGCGCGCGACAGCGGGGCGGGACCGGGGAGTGGACTACGCCACTGCAGGCAAGGGCGACAGCGCTGTTATGTACTTACAGCAGTCGTTGGACATGGATCCGAACAACCTGATGACCTTGAAGAACACCTCAGTGATCTTGCGCCAGTTGGGTCGACCTCGGGAAGCAGACGAGTATGCCCGTCGTGCTGCGGCATTGGAGGCGAAACAGCCTTGATTTTTTTGCGAAATTATTTTGGATTTGTGTTTGCCAATTAATTTATATTTGCAGCCCATCAAAGGAGGTTATGCCCTCCGGAGGAAGGGGCCTGAAAGGATTTCAGGAAAACGGTCTGGTAGTTCAGTTGGTTAGAATACCTGCCTGTCACGCAGGGGGCCGCGGGTTCGAGTCCCGTCCAGACCGCTTTGATTATCAATCACTTAAGCCTC
>VMDK01000010.1 GCA_008080835.1 Sphingobacteriia bacterium
AGTTGGTAGAGCATCTCCCTTTTAAGGAGAGGGTCCTGGGTTCGAGCCCCAGCCAAATCACGATAAAAAGCTCCTCGATAGAGGGGCTTTTTTTTAGACCTGCTGTCGAGAAGCTTTTTGAGTGTGGAGTATGCTAGCCCGCCTCCGTCGGGTGCATTGCAGTAATGAAGCCGCAATACCCAACTCCAAAACCCTAACAATCTAACTCCTCATTTCTCTACATTTGACCAATGATCCCCGTACTCATCATCGGAGCAGGTCCTGCAGGTTTAGCGGTAGCTGCGCGACTTCTGAAAGCAGGAGTGGAGTTCGAGATACTTGAAAAGGAGGAGGTAGTAGCCTCTAAATGGAGAGATCATTATGACCGACTTCATTTACATACGACAAAAGGATTTTCGTTTCTGCCCTTCAGACATTTTGACAAAGAGCTTCCCATGTTCGTTTCGAAGTTCCAGTATCATGACTATGCCAAGGCCTATGCCGTTGAGATGGGTATCAAGCCAACATTCGGAGAATACGCTATTTTCATTGAGCGTAAGGAAGGTGACTGGAATGTACAAACCAATAAACGTCAAATTGTAGCCCGAAACATCGTTGTAGCCACCGGGATAAACCACGACCCTAAATATCCGGAATGGGTAGCCGAGTCTATGATCCCTGTCGTTCATGCAGCCGATTATAAGAACCCATCCCAGTTTGATGGAGAACGATTCCTTATAGTAGGATTCGGAAATAGTGGGGCAGAGATAGCTCTGGATCTTGCGGAGCACGAAAAACATGTGTGGTGCAGTATTCGAAGCGAAGTGAATGTTGTCCCTTTGAAGATATTGGGTCGCTCTACTCAAGCCACAGGAAGTATGCTAGAGAAGTTTCCCTTCGGTCTTGGTGATAAGATCGGGAAAGCAATAGCCCGACTGGCTGTGGGCAACCTCTCCAAGTACGGACTTAAAAGCAGCTCACTGGCACCGGCTCAAATGTTGAGAGAGAAAGGTCGTACACCCATGATCGATCTGGGTACCGTGAAGATGATCCGGAATGGAAAGATCAAGGTGTTAGGCGATATTAGCCACGTAAATGAAGTCGCCCGCTTCAAAAATGGGCAGGAACTCAAAGTAGATCACATTATTTGTGCAACAGGCTACAACAACGGACTTACGGCTATGATCCCGGGCATTGAGCGGACATTCAACCAGTTTGGCCAACCATCATTAAAAGCTTCCGGGTCATTTGACGGGTTCTATTTTCCCGGATTTGATAATCACCATTTGGGCGGCATTCTCAAGAGAATAAGAGAGGAGTCAGCTCTGGTCACCGACGACATCCTTGTTCGGATCGCTCAGACGCCACATACAACTTAGGATCGTTTGCATGCGTCATTGAATCACACTCTGTTTGTAATTTGAGTGGAGAAACTGTTATCAATCAGACATTTAAATTCAACACTGGTCGTATCTTTACCCTGAAAATGAAAGTCAGAGCATTTCTCATTCCGATCATGTTGCTCATGGCCATGACCTTTCCGGATGTGGTCAAAGCAACGCATATCGCGGGTGGAGAGATCTATTACGAGTATGTGCGTTCAGGCAGATACAGGATCACACTAAAACTTTACATCGATTGCGAGAACGGTCAACAAGGAGCCATCAACACCGATTCCATTGCGATCATTGGCTTCTATAATGCCGATACGAAAGACTTGATCGACGCAGAGGAGATCAGCCGCACCGGCCCTAACCGGATCCGTGAAACGAATTATTCCTGCGTTAACAATCAGCCCAGAGCCTGCGTAGACGAGTATACCTATCAGTTTGAAAAAGATCTCGATCCCGGTTCTGATGGTATTGTGGTCACCTTTCAGCGTTGCTGCCGAAATGGAACCATATCCAATCTTCAAAACCCTCAGAATTTAGGAGCTACGTACTGGTGTGTGATTCCACCTACTACCGAAGTAACTCAGAACAGCTCTGCTATTTACAATAAATTGCCACCAAACTTCCTGTGTACTGATGCACCTTTGGTCTTTGATCACAGCGCAAGTGACGCAGATGGAGATTCATTGGTGTACTCCATTGTGAGGCCGTTCAATGGTGGTAACAGAGTTGATAATCGACCTAATCCACCTCGTCCACCGGATTACAATCGAGTTCCTCTGTCAACTCCTTACACCATTCAGGATATGATGGGAGGGAGCGTGAAGCTTCAGATCAATGATAGTACCGGAGAACTGCGGGTAACGCCAGATAAAGTGGGGCAGTATGTCGTAGGTATACTGGTGGAGGAGTTCCGAAATGGAGAATTGGTGGGATGGACGCTCAGGGACTATCAATTCAACGTATTCGTGTGCGATCTTACCACACAAGCTAACTTTATCAACCCACGTCGCATATGTAACGACAGTGCTCAGTTCAGCGACTTGAGTAAGGATGTAGAGAAGTATCACTGGGATTTTGGTGTAGACGGGATCGACTATGACACATCAGATGTGGCCGAACCGCTCTGGTTGTATACAGATGAAGGCACATACAAAGTGACGCTCAAGGTTCAAAACGGGAACTGCATAGACAGCTTCTACAACTATATTACGGTAGTTTTTGGTGATTCAATTTACGCCAAATACATAGCAGAACCAGACAGCGCTTGCGATAAACTCACCACTTTATTCACGAATCAAAGCGACAAAACACCTTACTGGAGATGGGATATGGATGACGGAAGCGCACCATTGATCAACACAGATCCGGGCGAGTATGTATTCGATGAGGAAGGAACATATAGCGTGCGATTGATCATTGAGGATTCCACGCGTTGTAACATTCGAGATACGTTTATTAGGGATCTTGTAGTGCATGTTGTGCCTGAGGCTGATTTTGAGATCGGTGAGAATCTATGCGACGGGCAGGTGCGTTTTGACAATCAAAGCACGTTTTCTAATGTCTGGAGGTGGCGCGTGATCGGAGAGAGTGACATTGATTCATCAGTGAATGAAGATCCGGTGATAGACTTCAAGAAGGGTGGGAAATACAACATCGAGTTGATCTCCAGAAACCTCAATTGTGCAGATACAGTGGTAAAACAAATGGACATCCCATATATCCCGACTTTGGATGCCACGATCAACGCTAAGCCGCTTCAGGGTTGTGTTCCGCTACCCGTGAATATCAGTGTGATGACAACGGACTCGGCGATCCATTATTGGGACATGGGGGATGGGAACATCTTCGTTGACACACTTTTTGGCACTTATTTTTATACCCAGGAAGGATCATTCACAATGAAGCATATCATTGTTGATTCAACTAGCTGCAACACGGCTGATACTGCTGAGATCCTTGTCAACACAAAAACACTTCCGGTAGCTGCATTCGATTACAAATATGACCCGTGTACAGGCGTTTTGCAGCTTGTGGACCTGACTCAGAATGGTACTGATTACTTGTGGGATATTGGAGGTAAGAAATACACGACATCTGCTCCTAAGCTTACGCTGGAGGAGGACACTGAGATCCAGATGTCACTGACCCTGGACTCCGGTTCTATTTGTCCGGCTACCTACGTTAGGAAAGGCTCATTCCGTGTGAGTCAGTTTGGTGACCTGTTCATTCCGAATGTGTTCACACCAGGATATGATGGTATGAATGATTGCTTTACTGTAGGCAATCTGGATGCCGATTGCTACACCTTCGAAATGAAGATCTATAACCGCTGGGGTGAATTGGTTTTCGAGAATCTTGATGCTCTTGATTGCTGGAGAGGAGAGTCTCGTTACACACACAAGAAATATCCGGCCGGGGTGTACTTTGGAGTCTATAAGTTCAAGAACATTTCTACTGGTGAAGAATACGAATACACGAATTCAATCACCTTGATCCGTTAGCAGGAATATGCTGCAGACCATCATTTTTGCATTACTAGGCTTCTTGTTGTTGCGCTTTGCAGCGGGAGTGATCAGCAAATTGATCGGATTTCTACTGATCGTCATTGGAATAGCGATATTCTTATACCATCAAGGCCTTGGGCCATTTGAAAGAAATTATCTCAGCATTGCTGAGTTGGAGCGTAAATACTGTGTCGAGGAATCAGAACCGGATAAATGCGATTGTATCGTGCAGGTGATCAAGACTGATCTGTACATGCGTTTTGGGGAAGAAGAGATACAGACCTGGGAGAATAAAAGATTAAAGGGTGCATATGCGTTGCAAAGGAGCCTGCAGGAGAACCAAGAAGAGATTGCAGTGTGCCTGGCTAAACGAGACGCGGTGAACGAATTAAAAGAGTTCCAGCGTGATCTACTGCCATTCGACAACGATGTCATTCGCTGGATCATGAATATCTTCAACAAGATCAGCGATCTATCGGAGGATTACCTCAAGGATATTCAAGAGGAGAAGGAGGAAGTTGATGAGAAGTACTAGTTTTCTGTCACGGATAAATATCCGCGACAGTTCAGACTGACGATGGATGCAATCCTAAGAATCATGCGTTCATCTTATTATCCAATGCGTTCACTTCAATGGTTTTGGTTTCTTAATATAGAACACAAATCTGTCGCGGATATTTATCCGTGACAAGGCATGAGCAGAGCTTATAAGATTGGAGATTCAAGGAATCCACACTTCATTACGCTTACTGTTGTTGAGTGGATTGACCTCTTCACTAGAAAACAGTGGTATTTCGTACTACTCGAAACCCTCGAGTATTGTCGGCAGCGCAAAGGATTAGTTGTACATGCTTGGGTTATTATGACCAATCATGTTCATTTGATCATCTCGTCAGACGTGAACGAATTGTCCAACATTTTAAGAGATCTGAAAAGACATTTCTCAACAACAATAAGGAACTTGCTTCCTCGGGCAACATTTGAAAGTCGCAGATCATGGCTTCAGAATCACTTTTCATGTGGAAAATCCAGAAACTGGCAATTGTGGCAATCGGGATTCCATCCGAAAGAATTGACTTCGAATGTCATGATTGATCAAAAACTGAACTACTTACATGAAAATCCCGTCAGAGCTGGGATGGTCTACCAAATGGAGGACTACAAATGGAGCAGCGCTGTAGATTACGCTGGAGGCAAGGGTTTGCTAGAAGTAGAATTTTTGTGATTCTCTGTCACGGATGAATATCCGCGACAGTTGTTCTTGTCTAGTGGCTGAACAGCATGCCTTTAAGCTACAATCTAGACACCTAATGTATTCCGAAGCTCCTGAACCTGGCTTTCCCAGAGTAATTGGATCTCTTCGATCTCATCTTCGTCGCACCAGTCTGTAACCACCAGCGCAATGTCACCTGTGAGTTCATCCTTCTGGATCTCCATTTCCAGATACTCGTCATCGGCATTGTCGAGAAACTTGAACCGAACCACCTTACCATTGACCTTTCTAATGAGCTCTGCAGGGGTTTCTTCACCCTCCCAGATGAACTTATAGATCTTACCTTTCACATTCACGTCGTCCGCAAACCATTCAAGCAAACCCGACGGGGTCGAGACGTAGTTGAACAGTATGTTCGGTGAGGATCTTACGAGAAATTCCATCACCAGCTTCTCTCTTTTAGGCATAAGCTTTTCTAGATTTTTCAAATTAAAGACTATTTACCAAATAAAAAAGGAGTGCTGCTCTTAAATTTACAGCCTCAAACAAGATATTTTGTCGCCATTTAAACGAAATAGCTCCCTGTATATCAGTTACTTAGTCTTGGTTCTATTCGCATTTGTGACCTTGCTGCTGAACCAGAAGGGAGAAGTACTGCTCTTCTTACATGAAAGTCGAATTCCCTGGCTCACTGAAAGCTTCGTCATTATAACTCGATTAGGTGAGCTTCAGGGCTTCATTCTCAGTGCATTCATGATCCTGTTGATCGGTCGGTTCAAGGACTTGTCCATTTTGGGTATATCGACCTTGCTCATGCTCTTGCTCGTGCACATCCTCAAACATTACGTTTTTCCCGAAGCTGTACGACCCATAGTATTCTTTGAGCAAATGGGAAGTGTGATCGACTATGATCCCGATTATCATTTGAACCGCAAGCACAGTTTCCCTAGCGGACATACGACCGCAGGATTTACCTATTTCTTTGCAGCGGCCCTGGCGGCTCGGAGATGGCCCATGCAGTTCGCTGCACTGCTCCTCGCAGTTTTTGTTGCTCTTTCCAGAATATATTTGATGCAACACTTTGTGATCGACACAATAGCGGGGTCTTTGTTGGGAGTGATGATCGTTACGACCGTTGCATATTTCTCCGATAAGATTGCAGGAGAGGATCACAAATGGAATAGGAGAGTTCTGAATTTCAATGCGTCCAGCTCTTAGAGAACATATTATTCTCAGCCTCCTTACTGCAGGGATCCTGTTACCGTTCCTAGGCTCAGTGCATTTGTTCGATTGGGACGAGATAAACTTTGCGGAGTCGGCTCGAGAGATGCTGGTCACTGGTGACTGGCTTCGGGTACAGATCAATTTTGAGACATTTTGGGAAAAACCCCCTTTGTTCATGTGGCTGCAGGCCATAAGCATGAAGATATTCGGTGTAAATGAATTTGCAGCCCGATTACCAAATGCTCTGGCGGGAATTGCAACGATGAATGTGATCTGGCATATAGGTCGAAACAGATATGATCGAAATTTCAGTGTTTGGTGGGTGATTATCTATTTGGGTTCTCTAACACCGTTATTCTATTTCAAAAGCGGCATCATAGATCCTGTATTCAACCTCTTCATTTTCTTAAGTTGTTTTCAGGTCTTTCGTTCGCTGAAAGGAGTTAAGGTCAATAGATCTGCCGCATTTGCGGGTTTGTTCCTTGGTCTGGCCATGATCACAAAAGGGCCGGTGGCTATTTTGATCACCGTGTTGTTCACTGCGGTGATCCTGCTACTGATCCGTGTGAGAAAGCTAGACTCCATGAATTTTCCTGGATGGAGGGCGGTTGGAATAACATTTCTAATGGCCCTGGGAACGTCGATGCTTTGGTATGTTCCACTGATCCTGGTCGATGGAATGGGTTTTATCCCGGCGTTTATCGGCTACCAACTCGATCTGCTGTTAAATCCGGTGGCATCGCATGGTCAGCCTTGGTTCTATCATGCAGTGATCTTATTACTGTTGTGCTTTCCAGCTGCCGTCATTGCTTTACCCCGCTTACTGAAAACCAATAAACCAGATCCGTTCATTCTGTCCATGATCGTTCTTTTTTGGGTAGTATTGATCCTGTTCTCCCTGGTGACGACCAAGATCATGCACTACAGCTCATTGTGCTATTTGCCGTTGACCTTCCTAGCCGCACGATATGCACAGGACCTGAATGCACAGCCAACATGGAACGCGTATGTTTTACTTATGGTGGGGCTCTTGCTTTCAACCGTGATCACGCTCGTTCCTATGATCGGTGAAGGCGTGATACCTATTGATGATGTGAAGGACAAGATACTGCGTGCGAGTCTTGACCAAAACAACATCTGGCAAGGTTGGGAGTACTTGGTGGGACTGGGGATCCTTGCCTCTACATTGATACTATTCTTAGCCATGCTCTCAAGATCGAAACTAGGTATTCTCGTCGGAATGTGCGTGAGTTTGTTCAGCATTCAGGTCGTTCTCAATGCCATCGTTCCTAAGGTGGAGCAGCATACGCAGCATGGTATCATAAGCTACTACGAAGACAACGCGCAAGCATACTTCTATACGTACAAGTTCAAATCTTATGCGCACTACTTTTACGGGAAAACAGCGCCTTTGACAGAAAATGACGACCTGACCAACTTGCGAAGCTCATATTACGAAGAAAAAGCTGCTGTCGGCATGATCGACCTCACTGATGCTGAACGACGTGAATTGAGCAATAAGGAGCTTCAATTCCTAACCTCAGGTAACTACAACAGACCGGTGCGCATTGTCTGTCAGGTGAATAAAGTGGGAGAGTTACGTCAGCGAGAAGATCTACGTGAGCTGCACCCTGAAGGATATTCGTTGGGAGCTTATCACATTTTCGTGCCTCGTTGATCAGTGCACCCTGTCGGCGCGATATTCCAGCGTCTTCAACATTTCCGCTTCGAATTCAAGGTATTCCTGCCACCTCTTATCTACCAACTCACGATCCATGTACTTCCTCGCCAGATCAATGAACATCCGATAATGTCCGGCTTCTGATACCATGAACTCGTGGTAGAAGTCGCGAAGTTCCGGTTCGCTGATATGCAGACTTAGCAATCGGAATCGTTCGCAGCTCCTGGCTTCTATCAAAGCGCAAGTAAGCAGGGATTCGACCAGTTGTTCCAGTCTTGGACCGCCATTCTTCTGAAATTTCAACAATTTGATCACGTACTCGTCTTTGCGCGCTTTTCCGAGTTCCATGCCGCGCTTCTTAATTTCCTTGAGTACCCTTCGGAAATGACCCCATTCTTCGGTGACCAGCGGAGTAACTGCGTCTACGATCTCAGGTATATCGGCGAAACGCACGATGAGAGAAATGCCACTCGTTGCAGCCTTCTGCTCACAAAACGCGTGATCTGTAAGGATCTCCTGAAGGTCTTTCTCAGCGATATTGACCCAACGAGGGTCGGTTGCCAGTTTCAATCCGAGCATGGCGCGAAATTAAAGGGGATCAGAAAAAGAGCAATGCTCCAAGATAAATGCTACCTCCAAGCAACATGAACAGTAGCGAATAAGGTAGGATCTGTTTTGCTTTCAATCCAGTGATTCCCAACAATGGCAGGGCCCAGAATGGTTGCAGCATGTTCGTGATCTGATCGCCGTAGGAGAGTGCCATTACCGTTCGATTGAGTGGATAATTCAATTGCTGAGCAGCCTCAATGAGTATTGGGCCTTGCACTTGCCATTGTCCGCCGCCGCTTGGAACCATGATGTTCACGATGCCGCTGCTGAGGAAGGCAAAGAAGGGGAAGGTCTTCTGGTTCGACAGGTCGATGAAGAAATCAGCGAAAACCTCAAGCAGGCCGCTGTTTGTCATGAGTCCCATGATCCCGGCGTAGAGTGGGAACTGTATCAATATACCCGTAGAATCTTTGATCGCGTGTTCAACCGAATGCACGAAGCGATATATGGAGCCATGCAAACTCATCGACAACCCGAAAAGCAACAGATTGACCGTATCAAGATTCAAGTACGTGAATTTATCTACCATGCTCCGATAGCGCAGGAATGCGACGAACAGGATCAATAAGCCGAAAATTCGTCCGAACCAAACCATCTGATCCAGTCGTTCTGCTCCATGTGCGTCCCTCTTGTTTTTGGGCTTGTGCTGTTTCGACTTGATATGCACGTGCTCGAATTGTTCGTTTCGTCCGAGGATCCATGCGAGCAGAGGTAACGTTATAGCGATCAGAACGAACACGGTGATGTTCAATGATGAGAAGAGTGTTTCGGAGATCGGCATAACTCCGAGTGCGCTTTCCATGCTGTGACCTGCTTTTGCGATCGTGAGTGGGGCACTGCCCGACAAGCCTCCATGCCAAACCATCAAAGATGTATATCCACAAGCGCCGATCAGGGGGTAGTTCAAGGGGATGCCTTTTTCTTGTGCATGTTCTCCTACTTTTCGAGCCAGAATAGCTCCAAGGATCAACCCAAGGCCCCAGTTGAAATATCCCGCCAACACCGAAATAAACGTGACAATAATTGCAGATCGAACATTCGAAGTACACAAGGATGTGACGTTTCTGATGATCGCCAATACCGGTTTGCTGAGTGCAAGTGAATGCCCCAAAACCAGGATCAGCATCATCTGCATCGTGAATTTCAGCAAGCTCCAGACGCCAGATTCCCAATTGTAAAACAACTGTACAAGGTGTGGTTCAGTTCCGGTAGGTTCGGTGAGTAAAAGAGCCAGTAATGAAGTTACCACTGTGAGGATCACAGCGATCGCAAAAGGAGAGGGCAATACCTTTTGAACGACCTTCATGTATGTTCTCGTAAAACTCATTGCAGAAACGCCAAAATGCTCTCAAGTGCGCTTTGATCTGATTCATCGAAGAAGCCAAATTCCGTGCTGTCAATGTCGAACACGCCCCAAATATCACCGTTCGATTTACGCAGTGGCACTGCGATCTCCGAATTACTCTCCGGACTGCAGGCGATATGTCCTTCAAACTCGTGCACATTGGCAACGATCTGTGTTTGCCCAGTAGACCAGGCCGTACCACACACCCCTTTCCCCTTGGCTATGCGTGTGCATGCCGGCGGCCCCTGAAACGGGCCCAGAACGAGCTCGTCGTCTTCCACGAGATAGAACCCCGTCCAGTGGTGCCCAAAACTGTGATGCACGAGGCTACAGACATTCGACATGTTGGCCAATGCATTTGATTCACCTTCAACCATGGATATCACTTGCTTGGTGAGGATCCGGTACTGCTCCGACTTACTTTCCGTTTTTTCGACTTCGATCATTTCTTCCCGGTAAAAATATCATTTCACACGGACAGCATTCTTGTTCAGCGCCGATTTCCCGCTTACAGCCCGGCTCGGAGTAAAAAAACGTTACAGCAGGGAGGCATCTTCTCCGGCATAATCCACGCCTATCCTTGGCGTCGAGAATGCCTCTTGCCCTTGCCCGCGCTCGTGCTCGTGCTCGTGCTCAAAGATCCCTATCCATTTTCCATCCAACTTCCATCCATCTGTTTCAGTCGTTATCCCCAGAGTCTTGCTCAGTTTTCCGGGACCGCGTCCCAGAGTTCCGCTCTCATCTCCTTCGATCTCTATACCGCGTATGAGAACCGTTTGCGGCGTTTCAGCCGGCCCCGTGACCACATTGAACAAATGATGCACTCCGTAACACAGGTAGGTGTAGGCATGTCCACCCGGCAAATACATGGTTTCTGTGCGTTTGGTGCGTCTACCTCCGAAAGCATGAGATGCTCGGTCCATTTCACCGTTATAGGCTTCTACTTCAACGATCCGACCGCTGAGTTTATCTCCTCCAGGACTGAACACAAATAGGGATTTTCCTATAAGTTCTTGTGCAATTCGAAGTACATCTTCACCCCGATAAAATGATTCAGGCAGGATCATACCTCTATCGTCAAGGTATCATAAGCGAGATTGACCCCATCAGGTAGCTCTTTCTCTACATCAGCATGTTTGCCCAACTGATGGCTGATATGAGTGAAATACGTCTGTTCGGCTCCGATGATCTCGGCCATTTCAAGAGCTTGCTCCAAAGTGAAGTGAGAAATATGCTCTACCCGTCGAAGAGCATTGAGCACAACAACCTTCGAACCTCGGATCTTCTCGATCTCTGTTTCGTCGATGCGGTTAGCATCGGTGATGTATGTAAAATCACCAAATCGGAAGCCGAATACCGGCATTTTATAATGATAGACCTGAATCGGAATAATGGATTGTCCATTGATCTCAAAGGTTTCATTGCGCATCCGATGTAAAATAGCCCTGGGAACACCCGGATATTTCAGATCTGCGAATACATAGTCAAAATCCTTGCGCAGGATATCTTCGACATATTCATCGCAATACACATCCATGTCGCGTTTCTGAATGAAGTTATACGCGCGGATATCGTCAAAACCTGCCGTGTGATCCTTATGTCCGTGAGTGAAGAGTACCGCATCCAGAGAACTGACACCAGCTCTGAGCATTTGATAGCGAAAATCCGGACCGGTATCCACAACGAGGCTCAATCCATCTATTTCCACGTGGATAGAGGAGCGCAGGCGCTTGTCTTTTGGATCACTGGACGCACAGACTTCGCAGGTGCAACCTATAAGAGGAACGCCTTGTGAAGTACCGGTGCCTAAGAATTGAATTTTGACCATTTGTGGAGCAGATGCAAAATTGCCATTTGTGGCATTTTAAACAAGCTACAAGCGCAAAAGATGATGTTAACGCACTATTCCCAGCTCCTGGTGGATGTGATCCACCGCCTCGGGAACCTGCTTGCGAATGTTTGATCGAGCTTGATCACTCAGGAACCAGCCTAAGGGAATATTTTCTTTGTCGCTCCGGTCAAGACGAACCTCGATGAGCTGATCGCCGTTCTGCTCCAGCAACTCTTCTCCTTTGCGTAGCACTTCCTCTCCATTTAATGACCAGATCTGCGATAAAGTCACCAAAGGAGGGAGGATCTCACCCATACCGCGACTGGCGCTGTAATCGTCAGATGTTTTGGTGTTTCGGATTGCTAGCACCTTGAATTGCACATGAATGTTCGTGTCGTTGGTCAATTTGCGAAGTCTGGAATACACGTCCATGATCGTTGTGGCACCAATGTTTTCATAGTAACCTCCATCGACCAAATGACCCCAGACCTCATTCTGTCCGGATTCAACCTTAGCAGGCGGAGTGAGCAATGGAAATCGCGCACTCAATCCTACGGCAGTGCTTACCGGAATATCAGCACCTTGCACGTTAAAAAAATCGATGATGTTCGAATGGGACATCTCGGTGAGTCTGACGTTGGAGACCAGGGCTCTGTAACCACTCTCTACGTGCGTCGAGTTCATCAGGATCAGTTTGTCGGAGTTGCGAAATTGCTCCATGAATCCTTTTGACCAGTCGACCCGGGATTCTGCCGTTTTTACCCCTGACCAAGCTTGTTCCCAGGATCGCTCAAGCACTCTGGCACGGTCATTCGTAAACAGTTCAAGTGGAAGGAACTTCTGCAGCATGTCAGGGAATATCAATGCCCCGGTGACCGGAGCCAGGAAATCGTGTTCCAGCACTGATCTTGCTTCTTTGGTGATCTCAGCTCTGCCATCCTCAAGCAACGACGAATAGAGCATCGTTCCCAGACTGCCTCCGCTAACACTGCTTATTGCGTAGATGTTGTCGGATATGCCCGGTTGTCGGGCTTCCAGATCTCCCAAAACACTGGCAGTCCAGTACGCAGAACGGATCCCACCGCCTTCCGCAGCGATCAGGATGATAGGAACAGTATCAGAAGCTACGCTTTCAATACGCTGATCGAGCCAATTCGAAAAGTGCTCATTCAGCGATTGTCTCTCAGGTACAACGCTCCCTTTCAACGTCTTGATGCCGTGGTTGTCGTTGAAAAAGCTGAATACAACCACACAGACCAGTATCGTGAATGACACGGGAAAGCGGATATACTTTTCGAACATGTTGATCAGGGAGGCCAATATGAGCCATGTGCCGAATCCAAAGATCACCACTGCTGCGGATCCAATATGCTGACTGGTGGAGATCGGACGGAAGATGAAGGCTCCAAAAAAAGCGAACATGACCAAGATTCGGAAGCTGATCCATTTCCACTGCTTCGACCATATGAATTTGGCAGGATACGCGCCATTTTTGATGGGAACATAGTCGGGAATGAGTCCGTGAAAGCGGATATGCAGACTACGAACCCATACGATCAGTTTCTTTCTGAAATGAAGGAACACAAAGAACCAGGCACCGGTCGACATGATCAAAACGGCATAAGGTGTCCACGCCTCATTTGCCTTGTGCATGCCAAAGGCAAGAAGAAAGAACGGAACCATTGACAATAATCGTGGGACCATGACCTGAGCCCGAAGGTTGTAGTTAGGCTGATATCCCCAGAAGTTGAAATAAGAGAAATGAAGGATCATGCGCGAAGAGCGCCAGCTTTGCCAGCCCCACCAACTTATGGCGATCCAGGTGATCTGGCTTTGTCGGAAAATGACTGGATCCGAAGATATCTCCAATTCCTTTAACACATCCAGTCCCTGATCAAAGACGAGCAGTGCGAAATAGCCTAGTACCTGAAATAGCACGACTGCCCAACAGGCCTTGATGACCAGGTAGTAGTTGAACAAAAGTCGTACTATGCTCTTCATAGTTGAAATTCCATATAAGATACTGAAAATCAGTCAAAAGGTAAGGTTGCCCTACGTCAGTTTTCGATCAGTAATACTTGCGCATATTCTGTTGAAGCTCGCTGAGCTTTTTATCCTTCTTCTGAATGAGCGTAGTATTAAGCGTTAATCGCAAGCGATCTGAGATCAATCCACCATCGGTGAGCACATCCGGATCAAAGGGATGTTCGTAACTCAACCCGACCAGAAAGCGGTCGAGTCGACTGAATACCCCGAGATCCAGCCTTTGTGAACGACCGTTGCCATTGTCGAACTCCTCATATTGTCCGTTGAACGACCACTTCTCTTTGTTCACGCCGATCCCAAGCGCAAATGACGACTCTGAGCCGACCTGCGAATACATGACATTAGGGAAAAGTTTGACCGTACCTAGGAGATCGAGGAATCCAGCCAGCTGTGCATTGATCCCCACAGGAAGAGTTTGAGATTGACCACCCTCTACCAAACTTACGTCAACACCTCCGAGGTGGCGGACATTGAGGCCGAATATCAGCTGGTTCTATACGGCTGCGACTCCGAGTCCAATGTCGATAGCTTCGGTATTGACCCTGAATGCAGGACCATTCACATCAAAATCCCAGGTATTTCCATTGAAATCACTGAAAGTAAAGGCTGTATCCGTGGCAGAACGGTGAAACGTACGCACTTGAAAATCAAGGTTTGCAGCGTATTTGATGGTCAGATTCTCTTTGATCACCTTGTCCCGGGCATAGTTGAACCGGAAGCTCTGTCTTTTCAAATGATCGATCTCGTCCATGGAGAAATTGAAGCCCAGATAGTTCGGTGTTTTGAATAATTTGGACTCCAAACCCGCCCGGAGTTCCTCGCTAGCACCTGTGAGTAGTCGGAGTTCGTTCAGGAAGCCGGTGAAAGCAGGATTGAGTTGTGCCATGTCGTCGAATTCCTTCCCGTTGACCAGATCTAGATTTTGAGCCGTTACCCGGCCAAATGGAAGAAGAATCACAAAAGAGAGGGCAAGGGATACCCGTAAAATACGTCGGTTCATACGCTGAGATTTGTTGTATAACGAAGGTAGGGAACCAACTAGTTCCCGGGAGATGATTTTTACACAAAGAATCCCGACAACGCCTCTGCCACATCACCGGGCAACATAACGCGTTCTCCGTACTTTTCACGCATGGCATATCCCGACCAGGCCTGTGCGCAAACTGCAATGATAACGGCTTCTGTGGTCTGATGACCTTGAGCAAGCATGGAGAGGACGATGCCGCTCAACACGTCTCCCGAACCACCTTTGGCCATGCCCGAATTCGGGAAAGGGAAATAATAGCTCTCACCAGTTGGAGTGAGCAATACGCTGCGAGCCCCTTTGAGCAGGATATGAATACCAAGTTCCTCAGTTTTGGTAAAGGCGGTTCGTATGCGCTCGTATCGATTTCCGTGTGCACCGAACAAGCGATCGAATTCCTTCAGATGTGGAGTCAACACAGTATTCGTGTTTCGGAGCAGTTGTTCCATTTCCTCATGCTCAGCCAAAATATTTAACGCATCCGCATCGATCACATGAGGTTTCCTCGTTGGGAGGGAGGTCTGAAGGAATTGTATCAGTGACTTGCTCATACGGTCATCCTTTCCGACTCCACATCCGAGTCCAATGGCGGTGTATTTTGCCGTATCAATGTCTTTTGGACCCACATGATCAGCGTTGGACGAAGGTATGGTCATGGCCTCCGGCATACCCGTTTGCAGGGCGAGTTGTCCGCTGGCCGGACAATGCACGGTTAGTAACCCAACACCGCTGCGCAAGCAAGCCGTGGAAGCCAGGAGTGTAGCGCCCATCATGTTCTTTTGACCACTGATGAGCAAAGCATGTCCGAAGTTCCCTTTATGTCCGGAGGCCCAGCGTTGAATCATACGCTGTTTGCCGTCTGATATCTCCATGCTGAACTTGTTGCAGTCCAAAGAGTCCCTATATGCTTTATCTAATCCAATATCCAAGATCTCCACCTTTCCAAAGTATGTCTCCAGATCATCGAGAAGGACGGATTGCTTGTAGGAATCGAAGGTGTAGGTGTGATCTGCCCGAATGATGGGGTTCTGCGGATCATACACATCAAAGGCGTCTGGATCCGCGGGTAAACCGCTAGGCAGGTCAATAGCAACGCATGTTGCGTTCAGCGCATTCACTTTTTGAATGACCTCCGCAAACAGTCCACCTGCAGGTCGGCTCAATCCGTTCCCAAAGATCGCATCGACCACTATAGTGCCCGGATCGCATTGCTTCGGCAATTCGTCAAGAATGGTCGCATCGCTGTGTCCCAAGCGTTCAAAATTGGTCTTGAAATCAGCAGTTCCGTTCTCCGGGTCACCGACAATGAACAGTTGTACGGTTGCCTTTGCTTCCGACAGCAAGCGAGCGATGACTAGTCCGTCGCCACCGTTGTTACCGGTGCCGCATACCACCAAATAGGGCACATCGGTTCCAAAATCCTCCATGAGTCGGTCAAAACACAAAGCAGTCGCTCGTTCCATCAGGTCGATGGACGCAATGGGCTCATGTTCTATTGTATAGGCATCGAGTTCACGGAATTGACTTGCGGTGAGAATCTTTTGCACGAGTCAAAGTTAGTCCCTTTGGTTGAGGTCGTCAGTTTTTCATTTATACCTCATAAACTGTCTGTAGTCTTTAGGCGCAGCCGGTGCAGTAGCTACGCGATTAATCGCGTAGCTACAAACAAACACTACTTGGCGACTTGTTTTCGTATCTTTGGCAAAATGCCTTTCCGCATTTTTATATCGCTAATTACCGTCTTTGTCTTTCTACAATGCAATCCAGATGATGCGTCTGAAATCAACGACTGCACCGAATGCGGACCATACTATTTGGGTGAAATAGAAGATTATTTATACTTCAAACCGGGAAGTTGGTGGGTGTATAAGAATACATTCACTGAGGAACTGGACACGTTAGTTATGAAAAGTTCGTCAAAGCGAATGAGAAAGATCGTTGGCGATAAGAGAACGGTAACTTATGAGCACATAGATTTTATCCTGACCAGCAAAGTAAATCAAGCCAAATACACGTATTCTCAAGTGGTTCCTTTTCCAGATCCCGCAGCACCTTATCGTCATAAAGTCTGGATAGACAAAGGAAGGACGAACCCTTACGTAGGTCACACTCAGCCTTTTGCATGGGCGGAGTATTACAAACCAGACATGATAGTTGGCGGAGGCAGCGGAAACGACACTTACTACCGTGGAAAATCTGACTCTCTGGTAATTCAGGGTCAAGTCTATTTTGACATAATGGAGTTTGAGACAACAGATGATTTTTCGTTCATATATGGCGAAGAACACTGGGAGAACGGCGGGCCTACAATCTATTTGTGGGCCAAAGGTGTAGGATTGATTCGAAACGGGAGTTTAAAATTCAAGCAAAACTGGGAATTGGTTTCGTATCACATTGCCGACTAGTAAGTTTGAAAAACTAAACTGTCCTGAGTCCAACCAGGACGTAGTCACCGCTCATTTCATCCCCGCCAAAGGCGGGTAAACGCTTGTTGAAGACTACGCCCAGTGGTGCGAGGAGGAGAAGCTACGCGATTAATCACGTAGCCATACAAACGGTAGCTCCCGACACCCGAAACCCGCTACCCGATACCCTTTTTAGTATTTTTGCGCCCCGTGAAGGAAGCACTCCAACATCCCATTTTCAACACAGTATCCGAAGCTGCTGAAGCACTCGGTGTGGAAGTATATGTCGTGGGCGGTTACGTACGCGATCACTTGCTCGAGCGTCCATGTACCGACGTGGACTTCGTATGCGTGGGTGATGGACTAGAACTTGCCGAAAAAGTAGCGGAATTACTGCCCGGGAAGCATAAGGTTTCCGTGTTCAAGAATTTCGGCACTGCGCATATCCACGAAGGAGATTGGGACTACGAATTCGTTGGAGCGCGCAAGGAATCATACAGTAGGAACAGCCGGAAACCGGATGTTGAGCCGGGAACGCTCGAGGACGACCAACTGCGACGAGATTTTACGATCAATGCGCTTGGTATTAGTCTGAATGCTGACAACTACGGCGAATTGGTAGATCCATTTGGAGGGATCGCCGATCTCGACAAGCAGATCATTCGCACACCGACCGATCCTGATATCACATTCAGCGACGATCCACTGCGTATGATGCGTGCGATCCGTTTTGCTTCACAACTTGGGTTTTCCATTCATGATAAGACCTGGGACAGCATCAAACGTCAGAATGAACGCATCGATATCATCTCCAAAGAGCGTATTCGCGATGAGCTCAACAAGATCATCCTTTCACCGAAACCAAGTCTCGGCCTTGACCTACTCTTTAAATCCGGATTACTAGTTCGCTTTTTCCCTGAAATGGTAGAATTACATGGAGTGGAAGTCCGCAAGGGTGTTTCGCACAAGGACAATTTCTACCACACACTCAAGGTATTGGATAACGTCGCAGAGTTGAGCGACGACCTCTGGTTGCGCTGGAGTGCCATTTTGCATGATATTGCTAAGCCGCGTACCAAAGCTTTCAACGACAAGGACGGATGGACCTTCCATGCCCATGAGTTTGTAGGTTCCAAGATGGTCAAACGCATATTCAGAAAGCTGAAGCTACCGTTGAATGAGCACATGAAGTACGTGGAAAAGCTCGTCTTGCTGCATTTGCGTCCGATCGCACTCACCAAAGAAGTGGTGACCGACAGCGCGGTACGCCGACTCATTTTCGATGCCGGTGACGATATAGACGACCTTTTGCTGTTAAGCCGATGTGACATAACATCGAAGAATGAGCGAAAGGTGAAACATTTTCTGCGTAATCTGGACAATGTAGAGCGCAAGATCGACGATGTAGAGGAACGCGACCGAGTTCGGAATTTCCAGCCACCGGTAAGCGGGGAGGAGATCATGCAGATATTCGGGCTGAAACCTTCCAGAGAGATCGGTGTTATCAAAAATGCATTGAAGGAAGCTATTTTGGAGGGAGAGATACCCAATAATAGAGAAGAGGCTCTTAAGTTTGCAGTGCGCAAAGGGAAAGAGATGGGTCTAAAAGAAGCGCGAACCATATGATCATTTTCAGATTCAGAGTCACGTTCGAAGAGATCGACGAAGTAGAACGAATTATTGATGTCAGGGCCACACAGACCTTGAAGGATCTGCATACAGCCGTATTGGGCTCGGTGAAGTTCAAGCCGGAAACAGCTGCAAGTATCTATTTGAGCAAGGACAATTGGCGAAAAGGGAAAAGATTCACCGACCGCGAAGTAGAAGGTGAGGCGCTCATGAGCGATCAGCGTCTGAATGTGGTCGTGAACGATCCACAGCAAAAGTTTCTCTTTATCACAGATGATGAGGCCGAATGGGAACTAAAGATCGAAATGCTGCGCATCTACAAAACGGATGTGGACGACTTCTTCCCTAAACTGGTAAAATCGACCGGCTACAATCCGAAACAGTTCAAAGTGAAGGTGGTAGGGGCGCCTACCAACGAATTCGAGAAGCTAGTGGATGAGTTGATGGCTGATGATGAGCCGGATAGTGCATCTGACGACGACAAGGATCCGGGGAAAGAAGCCGGAGATGAAGAAGAATGAGAAACTTCTGATCTGCGTTTGCGGGCCAACGGCCAGCGGAAAAACATCAACGGCCATAGAATTGGCACAACATTTTGGTACTGAGATCATCAGTGCTGATTCCAGACAGATCTACAAAGAAATGTCCATAGGGACTGCGGTGCCTTCGGCAAATGAACTGAACGCTGTAAAGCATCATTTTATACACTCGCACAGCATTCACGACGATTTTACTGCAGGTGATTATGTCCGGGAGGCCGGAGAGCTGATACATGAACTTTATAAGACGTACGATACACTGATCCTTGCAGGAGGAACCGGTTTCTTTGTGAATGCCTTGCTATACGGGTTCGATGCACCCGCAGCCAAAGATTCAGAACTGCGAGACAAACTCAATCAAGTACACGACGAGGGTGGGATAGAGGCCTTGCACGAGCGAGCGAGAGAAGCAGGTGTGAACCTTTACTCTTTGACCGATCCACAGAATCCGCAACGGGTGATCAGGGCTATTGAAAAATGCGTTCTTCCTGAGAGAGGAGAAGTAACGTCCGGCTTGAAAGACGACATGAATGTACAAGGATTTATCCTGTCGATGCCAAGGGAAGAACTTTACTCCAGAATTGAGCAGCGGGTGGACGCCATGATGCAGCTTGGTCTACTTGAAGAGGCAGAGCAACTGTTTCCTTTTAAGCGTTTAAATGCGCTCAATACGGTTGGGTATTCAGAGTTGTTCAGTCATCTTGAAGGCAAGTTAACACTCGAAGAAGCCATTGATCTGATCAAACGAAATACCCGCAGATATGCGAAGCGTCAGTTGACATGGTTTCGTAACAAAACAGACTTCGCAGAAGTCGAAAGGCCATTTGCCGAGAACATTGCAGAGGTGTTGAAGTAAGGCCTAATTCTTCTTTTCGTACTTCTTCTTGTCCTTCGGATTCCTCAAGAAGGTAAAACTCATACCGGTACGGAAACTGAAGTTCCGTACCACATTCGGACTGAACAAGCTTACTACATTATCCGTCACAACATAGTATTGGAATGGACCGCCGTTCAGCGATAAACCTATCCCGAAGTTGTTGAACTTGTTGTTCATGATGGTATAAGTAGCCGAAAGCGCCACGACACGTGTGAATTGGCTGTACCAACTCAGCGTGAACGAAGGGTGGAGACGTTGATGATACCAGTCGCCGTAAAATAGCACACCTGCACGGTGGTTCTTCGTGAAGCTGAAGGTTCCTCCCAGATAGAATTCCGGAGACAAACCTGTCGTATAGCTCGTATTGGATTCATCTAGCTTGAAGCGGTCGGCGATGGAATCTGCCAAGGCCTCAATGACGTCGGTAGAATCTGTATCCTCAAAGGCCGTGTTGAAGTCCAACCCTTTGAATTCAAACTTGGCATTTGGGTCGCGAGAATAGTAATTCTTGGCGTTGTTATTCCACTTGATCCTTCCGAGATCGCGAATGGCAGCACTCAACTCGATCTTCTTATTCAATTCGAAGGTGGCGCCTAAATCTAGTCCCCAGCCGCCGTTGTTAGATGCCATTCCCAAATAATCTGAGAATTGAAGGTCGTTGCCAAATGAATCCGTTTCCAATTCGCCGAAACTGGATGCTGTATTCACGCGTATGTCCGACTGCAGAAGCAGTGTATAGTCATTCGGGTTGGTCGTAAAATACATGTCGCTTTTCTCCGTATTGATGTTGATCAATCCTTTGAGATATTTTATTCGTGCACCCACTGTCAGTCGCTGATCCATCAGACTTCTGGAATACCCAAGGCCAGACTCGACATAATCCAAAAGGTCCATGTCAAATCCTAGATCAAACTTTTTCCCAAGGTTTCTTCCGCCGTTCCCTTCCAGGATCAGCTTTGGCAGATCGGCATCAAAACTGAGCTTAGACTTATGAACCAAGGTCGAGTTGAACGTAAAGTAGTTACCGGGTCCCACTTGGAAACCAAAATGCAGCAGATCCATCTTCATCTCCCCGCTAAAGCTGTTGTTGTCACGGAACATATTGCTCAAGGCATTGATGTTCAGGATCACTGTATCGGCATTCTTTCTTTCCAATGCATTTGCGAACTCGTCAAATTCCAGAGACGAGTTATTGAATGTGACATAGACTGAAGAAATGCCCGGAATTCCGATAAAGAAGCGGCTATCTGGTCGAAGGGCGGGATTGGCATAGGTGCGCTGTGGGAGGCTTTTCATACCATACATGGTGAAATCGCCTTGTGCGCGGGATTCCTGGATTCCTGTAATGCTCGTGACAAGGAGAGCTACGGCTATCGAAATGTGATTGATCGTCTTCATACTACTCGCCCTCCGTTTTGATCAATACCCTAGCTGCAACGCCCAATTGAACGCGCAACCCATAATCTTCATAGAAACTCACCGTCGGCTGTGTTTGGCCGTCTTTGGTGGTATTGATGCTAGCATCTATCCGTATCTGTTTCGCTTGTTCTATGGCTTCAATTCGTGATTTGCTGTAGTTTACGTCGTGTATGGAAGTCGTGAACCCGATCGTTCTGCCGTCGTTGTCAACCGGCGGACTGGAAATAAGCAGATCGCGTGGAGAGAACAGCGAATCGATCACAGCCCCCATATCGTCCAGATAGTAGATCTGTACATCGAGGTCTACCGGGAAGTCGTTCTCCAGGTACAATCGCATCATGACATAATCCAGATCGACCGTTTCGCCCAGGTCGAGATCAAAATCCTCGTCCTGCTCCAGACGGAACCCGTCGGCTGTACCACGCAACGGAAGATCAAAGTCCAGGTAGAAGCTCAAGCGAGACGTATCCATGATGAAATTCTGCTGTTCGCGACCGTTGGGGTTGGTAGACGCTTCAAACTGGTATATGATCTTCTCGGGCTGACTGCTGATAACCGCGCCGATATTGCTATTCGTTTTGTTCAGAACAATACTGTCCGACAGCGTTTCTCCGAATTGGGCGGGCGTAGGATAGGGGATATTCAGATCTGTCGGAAATCCGGTAATGTCGGTATATCCTGTTTGCTTTGAAAAGGATTTGAACTGAAGGAACTCCGCTTCAGTAGGAATACCGAAGGAATTCGTATAGATAAGTTTGATGCGCGGATCGTCAATGGTGAATTCACCATCATCGGAATCATCAAAAATGTTCAACTCCAGGGTATCCGCTTCATCATTGATAAGATCCTCCATACCCACATAGCCCCAAAACTTGTGGAACTTGTTCTTATCGAAATGCATGTCGAAATTTATCGTGCTTCCTGCACCTAGAATTGACAATCCCGTCTTGCGTAAGGTAACCTTGAACTTAGTAGGTAGGTCATTGGTTCCATTAGGGCCTTGAGTCATATCGAAGAGGTAGCCACCCATACTTTCTGAAGCTTGTGCCGACTGACCGCCATTCAAGATTGCTGTATTCGAGAAAGAAGCACCGTCCTTCCTAGCTGAAGGAAGTGAGAATTCTACAACCACATCGTGATCCAGACGTGTGCTGTAACTCGCGCTCCAATCAAGCGATTTCATCAACATACTGTCGATATCGCCGTAATTCACATCGTAAAAAAGGTTGAAATCCCGCTCTATGACAACGGAGTCGCTCAGATTGAACTCCGCGATCTCAGATGGATTGAAGGTCAACACATTGGAAATGGATTGATTGCGAGTATAGATCACATCTTCCCCGTCAATGCTGATCACTGATCCTCTGTAGATCAGGTGGATCAATTGCTCGTCGTCGACGGAGATATATTCTGAATTGGCTTCATCGATGAGGTCGGACAAGGTCAGTTCAGAATTCACCAAGGGAACGGCTAATTCAGGAGCCCAGCGAGCAGCCTTAATGTCTTCTATATCTTTGACGAGATCCTGATCAAGACAAGAACTCAACGACAGACCGCCTATTCCAAGTAAAGTCAAGCCCAGGAACAAGCGATTTCGCAGTTTATTCACTTCTTTCATAGTTGTAGTTGCAAATTAAGGAAATCGGACGGAGCCATATGATGATTTTTATCGTCACAATGATTGAAAAGACAACGGTATTCTTGCTTCAGGCATTGTCGTTACGCGTGAATAGGCCCACCTTTTTGATGTTCAAGTGGTTTTTAAAATATGATTCTTAACTTGCACGTAACATTCCATTTTCGTGTCTGCAATTCACAAACATCGTTTGAGCGCTACAGGAGCCGTACTTATGGGTATTAGCGTAGCCATGGGCGCTTTTGGTGCTCACACGCTAAAAGATCTGATCGAAGTCTCTGAGCTTCAAACCTTCAAGACCGGAGTATTATACGCTTTGATCCATGGTCTGGTGCTGTGGGTGTGGCCTATTTTTAAAGGATCCTTCACACCCAGGCAACAGAAGAATACCTGGCGACTCTTTCTCATGGGATACGTGTTATTCTGCGGTAGTTTGTGGGCTATGTCCATAGGAAGATGCTTGGTTCTGGACAGCGTCACTGTTGATAAAGAAGTAAAATATGAAGACCCTGCATCTGATACGTCATTTCAAGTCGAGCTGGGAGAACGAATTGCTGTCCGACTACGAGCGCCCTCTGAATGACCGGGGTCAACGCGATCTACCGAGAATGGGAGAGGCTCTGGCGGCTAAAGGTATCAATCCGGATGTGATCTGGTACAGTCCGGCGAAACGAACAGAGATCACTTGTTTCGGATTGCGCGATTACCTCAATTGGGAGAACAAGATTCCCTATGCAGAGGCACGGTTGTATGGCGCAGATGTAGTAGAACTTACCGAATTGCTTCACGGTTTGGCGCCTGTGATCAACGAAGTGCTCGTGATCGGTCACAACCCAACTTTGACTCAAGCGGTCAATCTGTACTCAACAGCAAAGCTCGACAATCTACCCACTGGTGGTTGGGTGAAGATCGAACTGGATATAAATGATTGGTCGGAGTTAGATTACAACGAGCAAGGAGAACTGGTGGATCACTTGTTCCCGAAGATGATCCCTTAGTCTATTTCCAATATGGTTCGTTTGCCATTGATATCAACCAGGATGGCATTATCACAAGCTCCATCACCATACGGGTCGTAATCAACGCGCATGTTCTTGCTGCGTTCGGTTTCTGAAATAGAGAGCTGTCCACGCTTAAACGTTTCTGCACATCCTTTCTCGAGCGTTTTCTCAAGATTGGCATCGATCGAACAGGAATATGCGACTCCATTTCTATTGGTCCCGGTTGATGTGCCGCTGACTTCATACGTGTCACCATATTGGCCTTCTCCCGCATCATGAGTCACCTCGATCAAATGATCGCAGGACCAGGTCAAAGTCCCGGATGCATCCTTTACTTCTATTTGGTCAACTTTCACGTTGTGCTTACCTAAACCTTTCTGCATGATCTTCATGGAGCCGACGAATGCGGTCATTTGTTCCCCGTCACCCGTATGAAAACCGCTGGATTCAGGGAAGTCAACCAGAATGGTCTTTTCCCTTGCCAGGAAATTGCCTTCGATAGATACACGAAGCTTTCCACTGCGATATAACCCATCAGGACAAAGGATGCCGTGTGGCGCCTGAGTCCCTAAGTCTCCAAAGTCGAGAAACACTTCGATGCCGTCTCCATCGTCATAGCTGGAATCAATAAACGACAGCGTAGATCCAAAAGGGAGCAGAGTACTGCCTTCATTCGTATACAGTTTCTCCGTGGAAATGAGATCGCTAACCACATCAAATGTGGCGTAACATTGCACTTCAGCCTTGATATTGTCCTCAACGGAATGAAAATCCTCCTGTACCTCGACATATTGCTCCTTACACGCATGCAAGCTAAGGAGCACTAGAATGGGGATGATCAGTCGATACATGGGATTCTTCATCGTATCAGGCAAGAGTTGCAAAGATATAGCTTGTTTACAGCTCATATTCTCACAAATTTGTAATATAGAAATCCACACAACTCACGGACTCAATTGCCTGATCTGCTTTCCCATACAACTCTGTATGTAGAGGTATTATTACCTCTGAACCTCGCGCAATTCTACACATATCGTGTTCCTTTTGAATGGAACGAGGAGGTTGCGGTAGGTAAGCGCGTGATCGTCCAATTCGGGCGAAAGAAGGTTTATTCTGCGCTGATCCTGAGTATTTCTGAGCAACCGCCTGAAAAGTACCAAGCAAAGTACATCCTCAGTGTAATGGATGATCTCCCAATCGTGAACGATACTCAATTGCGTTTTTGGGAATGGGTTGCTCAATACTACATGTGCACCATGGGAGAAGTAATGAACGCTGCATTGCCCAGTGCTTTGAAACTGGAGTCTCAGAGCAAAGTAGTATTGCGCGATGAAATACCGGAAGACATCGTTTTAGACAAGCACGAGATCCCCGTGATCGACAATTTGCGCAAGCTGGGTGAATTGACCATGGATCAGGTCGATAAGCTTTCCGGGAAGAAAAGTACGTACAAGACCGTCCAAAGCCTGTATGAAAAGGGCTTGATCTGGATCAATGAAGAGATCCAGGGTGGATACAAGGCAAAAGTCAGAAAGTTCCTGGTCCTCAATGAATCTTTCAAGACCGAGGAGGAGTTTGAAGAGACGATCTCAGCGTTAGAGCGGCGTGCCCCAAAGCAACTTGAGGCTCTTCTTGCTATGATGAGCGCTGACCTCGACATGGAAGGAGTCGATCGCGCTGAATTCATCTCCGAACACGATCTCAGTACTTCAGCAGTCAATGCTCTGATCGATAAACAAATATTCATCCAGTACGAAAAGGAGGTTGATCGCCTTGAAGAGGTCGACGACAGTGAACTGAGGGTCAATCAGCTCACTGTTCCGCAAAAGCAGATCTATGAAGCGTTGCACGATTCATACAAAGACAAAGAAATAGCCCTGCTGCAAGGAGTGACTTCCAGTGGCAAGACACATATCTACATCTCCCTGATCGAAGAACAGATCAAGAAAGGAAAGCAGGTTCTGTACTTGTTACCGGAGATCAGTCTCACTACTCAGCTTATACGACGATTGCAGGCATACTTCGGGAATAGCGTTGTGGTAACCCATTCCAGATTCAACAACAATGAAAGGGCAGAGGTATGGTACAAGCTCCTCAACAAAGAGATCGACATACTGATCGCTCCAAGATCCGGGGTATTCATGCCGTTCGATAATCTTGGATTGATCGTGGTGGATGAAGAACATGAGAATAGTTACAAGCAAAATGAGCCTAATCCGCGCTACAATGCTCGAGATGCCAGCATAGTCCTTGCGCGAATGCACGGTGCCAAGGTCTTGTTGGGAAGCGCCACACCGTCGCTGGAGAGTTACAGGAACGCACTGGACGGAAAGTATGGATTTCGGCATCTCGAGGGTCGATATTCCGGTGTGCAGGTCCCGGAGTATGAGATCGTGGATATGCGGCTCGAAAGACTCTTGAATACCAATAATGGCATCTTCTCAGGTCGTTTGTTGGATGAGATCAAACAAGCTCATGCCGAAGGCAAACAAAGCATCCTCTTCCTCAACCGCAAAGGATATGTTCCCATCACAGAATGTACGGAATGCAGCTGGACGCCAAAGTGTATACGCTGTGATATCAGCTTGACCTACTATCGAAAGGATAATTGCTTACGTTGTCATTTTTGCGGATACCAGATCAAACCGATAAACGAGTGTCCGAGCTGCGGCAACACGGATATTAGGATGACGGGCTACGGCACGGAGCGGGTTGAAACGGAGCTCCAAACGATCTTACCGGATCTTGCCATACAGCGCTTCGATCAAGCCACAGCCAGAACCAAGAGCGCTTATGAGCGAATCATAGGTGATTTTGAGGCAGGCAGAACCGATATTCTGGTCGGAACCCAAATGCTCACCAAAGGACTCGATTTTCAAAATGTGACCCTGGTTGGGATACTTGATGCCGACCATGCCTTGAACTTTCCCGATTTCAGAGCCTATGAACGCAGTTTCCAGCAAATGATACAAGTTGGAGGACGAGCGGGAAGGAGGGAGATTCAAGGAAAGGTGCTCATACAGACGAATCAGCCATCTCATCGAGTACTCAATCAAGTGGTACAAGCCGATTACAAGGGTATGTACGAGTTGGAAGTGGAGGAAAGGGAGAAATTCAACTATCCACCATTTTGGCGCCTGATACGCATCACGGTCAAGCACAAGGATTATTTCCTCACGGAAAAAGCAGCTGACTATCTGAACTGGTTACTCAAGAAGGACTTCGGAGACTTTATTCTTGGGCCGGAAGAGCCTTTTGTGACCCGGATACGAGGATTATACCTCAGACAACTCTTGATCAAGCTGGATCCTGAAAAATCCAGAAAGGCCATGAAAGCTGTGATCGCCTTAAAGGTCGATCAATTCAGAAAGACAAAAGAATACCGCGGAGTCCGCCTTGTGGTGGACGTGGATCCGTATTAGGCCTCGACCTCGTGATGCAGGCCTTTCAACGCTAAGTAGCGCTCAGCATCCAATGCAGCCATACATCCCGTTCCTGCAGCGGTCACTGCCTGACGGTAGATCTTGTCCTGTGCATCACCAGATGCGAAAACACCGGGAATATTGGTCTTGGTTGAATCAGGCTTAGTGATCAGGTATCCTTGCTCATCCATATCCAGGAACCCTTTGAATATGTCGGTATTTGGCTTGTGTCCGATGGCCACAAAGAATCCTTTTACTTCGATCTCTCGTTTCTCACCGGTCACATTGTTGACCACGCGAACACCTTCAACCGCCATGTCTCCCAGGATCTCATCTGTCTCTGTATTCCACAAGATCTCGATATTGGGGGCATTCTCAACTCGATGTTGCATGGCCTTGGAAGCTCGCATTTCATCACGGCGGACCAGCATATAGACCTTATTACAGATCTTGCTCAGGTACGACGCCTCTTCTGCAGCGGTGTCGCCACCACCTACAATCGCTACATCCATTCCGCGGTAGAAGAATCCGTCACAAACAGCACAAGCAGATACACCACTACCGTTCAATTTATTTTCACTTGGGATCCCAAGCCACTTGGCAGAAGCACCGGTTGAGATGATGACCGTGTCTGCTGTCATTTCCTTCTTATCGTCGATCCATACATGATGAGGGTCGCCTTCTTTTTTGAAGTCAACCTTAGTGATCATGCCAAATCGAACATCGGTTCCAAGACGAACAGCTTGCTTCTTGAAGTTGTCCATCATCTCCGGACCCATGATACCATCTGGATATCCCGGATAGTTCTCTACATCAGTAGTGATGGTCAATTGACCTCCGGGTTGCAAGCCCTCATAAAGTACCGGACGCATGTCCGCTCTGGATGCATATATCGCTGCTGTATAACCGGCTGGTCCGGAGCCTATGATCAGGCATTCTACGTGTTCAACTGTATCGCTCATTCTGCTCGTATTGTAGGTTTTGTACTGTTTAAATTCTGCTCGTCGACCCTGATCCGGATCGAACTGCGAATGAATGTGCAAGTATAACAAAGGCGGTTCTATTCTGTTCAATGAATATGCCTACCGGTGGATAAACCGATCTGATAGTTCGTTTTGCTCAGTCAGAGCAACTCGTTCGCCAGATTCGCCAGCTCGCTTCTTTCTCCTTTTTCCAGCGTAATGTGCGCGAATAATGGATTGCTTTTGACCTTATCAATGATGTAGGAGAGTCCGTTGCTTTCCGCATCCAGATAAGGCGTATCGATCTGATTAATGTCTCCAGTGAAGACGATCTTGGTATTCTCACCTGCACGGGAAATAATGGTCTTCACTTCATGCGGCGTAAGGTTTTGGGCTTCATCCACAATAAAGAAGACGTTAGAAAGCGTCCTTCCGCGTATGAACGCAAGAGGAGCGATGGAGATCTTTTCATTTGCGACAAGGTCGTCAATGCGCTGATATTCCTTGTCCTGCTGACTGAACTGGCTCTTGATATATCGCAAGTTGTCCCAGATCGGCTGCATATAAGGATCGATCTTCTCCTTGACATCCCCGGGAAGGAACCCGATATCCTTGTTCGAAAGTGGTACGATTGGGCGTGTAACGAAGATCTGGTGGAACATGGATCGTTGCTCCAGAGCACAGGCAATTGCCAGAAGTGTCTTGCCTGATCCTGCTATGCCACGGATGGTGATAAGCTTGATGTCGGGATTCAGCAAAGCATCCATTGCAAAAGCTTGCTCAGCGTTCCGAGGTTTGATCTTGTAGATCATTTGCTTATCGACCCGGATCAGCGATTTAGAGCCACTATCGATCTTAGCTAGCGCTGATTTACTGCCATTCTTGAGAATGAAGAATTGATTGTCGGCCACGCCGTTCAACTTGAACTTCTTGGTGCTGATCTTATTCTTTTCAAACAATTCATCTATGGTCGAATCATCTACATCTTCGATTACCTGTCGACCCGTGAACAGTTTGTCCAGGTTCTTGATCTTTCCTGTTTCGTAATCCTCAGCGTCAATACCAAGTGATTTGGCCTTTACACGAAGGCAAATGTCCTTACTGATGAGCACAACCTTTTTGTCGGGATTCTGCTTTTTCAATGTGAGAGCAGCGAGTATGATCTTGTTGTCGTTCTTGCGCTCCTTGAATTCAGCAGGGAATTCCTCATCCAATTCATTGTGCATGATCACCTTCATCTTCCCTTTGCCTTTCCCAAGTACGGGCGTCCAGTCGCTGAGCAGGTGATTTTTGCTAGCTTCATTAAGGTAACGAATGAAGCTCCGAGCTTCATAGTTTATGGTGCTATTTCCCTTCTTGAATCCATCCAATTCTTCCAGTACCTGGATGGGAATAGCCACATCATTATCTTCAAAATTCTCGACAGCTTCATGCTCGTGCAGGATCACAGATGTATCCAGGACGAATATTTTTTTGACCTTTTTGGCTTTGGCCGACATATATCTCTACTTAAATCATGCAGGACTACCAGTCAATGCGATGCTCACTCATCTGACGAGAACGAAGCCAGATCGCAAGTCATTTAATCGCTTCGACTTTCAAGGGCGAAATTTACAGAATACTTCAGCGCTGAATAGCGATGTTCATAGTTTGTGCATCATTGATAATTAGCTATTCCGAGCATGTGCTAAATTCGTTTCTATGAAGAACATTCTGCGCGATCCAGAATTCTGGGCAATACTGGGATTCAATCTGTTCCTGTTCTATGCATATCTGACTGATATCACCGGATTTGACACGTTGATCGTCCTGTTCTATTTGCAGAATATCTTCATTGGGATCCAATATTGGATACGCATGTTCAGCGCAGGGATGAGGCTAACAGACAATTTGATCATTCCAAGTTTGCGCCTTCCCATGTTCTTTTTTGTGCATTATGGGATGTTCCATGTGGTGTACGCCGTGTTCCTCTTTACCATAGTAATGGATATTCCGGGGGCTCTGGATTTCGACATAATTTATGCCATGATAGGAGTGATGGTCATCAATACCATAATGTCCACCGTATCTGATATCAGGCGCGACCGTGAGGACGAAGGGAATATGGCCTTCATGTTCTTTACGCCGTATTTGCGAGTGGTGCCCATGCACTTGTTCATCATGCTGGCATTCAACAACAGCATTGGAACTCAGGAAAACAAGATGACCAATGCTTTGATCCTCTTCGTTGGTTTGAAGATGCTCTCAGATCTGATCATGCATATTGTGATCAACAAAACTTGGAAAGACAGGCGTCCGCCTGTATTGGTCGACGGGATATAGCTCGATCAAGCCCTATGAACCTCCAGGAACTTCTCTGCTGTGAGAAGATGATCACTCCAGAGTGTATCATCTTTTACAAATGGCACAACCTTTCGGAATTCTGAGTGTAGATGCTCCAGTTTTTCGGAAGATGTCCATGGTCGACGTAGATCCAATGCCTGTGCAGCACATAGGAGCTCTATTGCCAGAATTCGCCTGGTATTTGAAAGAACTTCGTAGCACTTGGTTGCCGCATTGGCGCCCATGCTCACATGATCTTCCTGTCCGTTGCTACTTACGATGCTATCAGCGCTTGCAGGCGTGCAGAGCTGTTTGTTCTTGCTGGCTATGGACGCGGCTGTGTATTGAGCGATCATGAGACCGCTGTGCAATCCGGCATTTTTCGTAAGGAAATGAGGCAAACCTCGACTACCGGTCATGAGCTGGAATGTCCTTCGCTCCGATATATTGCCAAGTTCTGAAAGTGCTATTGCCAGGAAGTCTAATTGCATAGCCAATGGCTGACCGTGGAAATTTCCTGCACTCAGAATTCGTCCTTCATCCGGGAAAATATTCGGATTATCGGTCACTGCATTCATCTCGGTGGTAAAAACCGAGATGGCATTGGTCAGCACATCCCTCGAAGCGCCATGCACCTGAGGCATGCATCTGAAACTGTACGGATCCTGAACGTGCTGCTTTGCGTGCTCTTGTATGGCCGAACCACTGATCGCTTCTCGGATATTGTGCGCTGTCTGCTTTTGCCCCTGATGAGGGCGAATGTCATGGCTCAAAGCCTCGAATGGTTCATGTCGTCCGTCAAACGCCTCCAGCGACAATGCTCCGATCAGATCTGCTTGATCCAGGAGTTTTCGCATAGCCAGACTAATGCTCATACCGTACGATAGCATGAATTGAGTACCATTTATCAGAGCAAGACTTTCCTTGGCTTGTAATTCTATTGGCTCCTTGATGACCTCACGAGAAGGCACAAATGCACCGTGCACATGAACTTCACCTTCCCCGATCAGTGGTAATGCAAGGTGGGCAAGAGGAGCGAGATCACCTGATGCACCTAGCGATCCTAGTTGGTAAACCTTAGGAAGCACGCGTGAATTGTACAGATCAAGCAGTTTTTCGACTGTGCTTAACTGCACTCCGGAATGTCCTTTGGATAGAGACATCACCTTAAGCAACAGCATTGCTGCAACCACATTGTTAGGTACGATTTCACCCATTCCACACGCATGACTCAATAGAAGATTGCGTTGAAGATCTTTCAGATCGTCTTTCGAAATGCTTGTATTGCATAGAGATCCAAAACCTGTATTGATGCCATAAAATGCATCATCGCTTTCATCAATGGTCTTGTGCAGGAATTCAGAGCACTTCTTGATCTTACTCTTTGCCACTTCTGAAAGCTTCAGTGCTTCATCTGAATTCAACAGGGCTTCCAGCGAATTCAGGTCCTGATGTTCGGAAATCTCCATGAGTGCAAATCTGAATATTGTTTTTGAAAACTGATATACGGATACAGGAAAAACAGATGTTAGAGCTTATCCGCAAGGCGCAAACGCGTGATCACCCGCTTCGTATTCTCAGGGAATTCTCCCCGCATCATCCAATCGTAGTAGGAGGGGTCCTTGCGGAAAACCTCACTGACCTCCTGGCCTCTGTATTTCCCAAAACCAAATACCGGCACACCTTGGTCATTTCTGCGAATTCGGCCCGCCAGATCTACAAGACTGTCTTGTCCGGTCATCTTATGAAGCTGGTCAACTGTACCTTCCAGATCGGGGTATTTGGCGAGTTGGCCTTTGATGACTTCCCACGTGGCACGCGTATCTGCTTCTGCACTGTGTGCATTCTCCAAATTCCCGCTGCAATAGAACGCATAGGCTGCTGCCAGATTCCGGGGCTCCATGATATGAAAGATCCTTTGAGCGTCGACAAATTTTCGCTTCTCCGTTTCGAAGTCTATACCCGCACGATAAAATTCCTGCACTAGCATTGGGAAGTCAAACCTGTTCGAGTTGAAACCTGCAAAATCAGCGTCACCAATGAATTGATTCAGCTCAAAAGCTACCTCTGAAAAAGTGGGCGATCCTGCTACATCTTCATCGGTTATGCCGTGAATTTTGGTTGTCGCCGACGGTATAGGGATGCTTGGATTTAAGCGTTTATATAAATGCATTTCGCTTCCATCCGGCTTCACTTTGATCATGTAAAGATCAATGATCCGGTCGGTCAAAATGTTGACACCGGTAGTCTCCAGGTCAAACACGATCAGTGGTCTGTTGAGTTTCAGTTGCATTGTGCGCAATGTAGAACGGTCAATTCATCTGTACAACTTTAATTTGTGGTTCTCAATCCAATCAATTAAGCGAGCATGTATCTGGAAGACCTACCTGATCACAAATTCATTCTGGGAAGTAGCAGCCCTCGACGTCAGGCCTTACTTGGGAATCTGAACATTGAATTCGACATCCAAACCTTGGATTTTGACGAAAGTGCACCCGATGATCCTGATATAACCAGGCATCCTGAGATCATTTCGCGTCGAAAAAGCAATGAATTAGGCACATTAGCGGATAAGGAATGCTTGATCACATCGGATACCTCAGTGGTGCTGGGAGATCGAATCCTGAATAAGCCCGCTGACGCCGAAGAAGCGCGACAAATGCTGAGCGAAATGAGCGGCAAGTGGCATGAAGTGTATACAGGTGTGTGTCTTCGCAATGCAAGTGGCATGAGATCATTTACGGAAATGACACGTGTACACTTCAAGGATCTCAGACCGGAACTGATCGACTACTACATTGATACCTACAAGCCATACGACAAAGCAGGTTCGTATGGGATACAAGAATGGTTTGGATACGTGGCAGTAGACCGAATTGAAGGATGTTTTTTTAACGTTATGGGACTACCTCTTTCACGCCTTCACGAGGAAATGCTCGATTTTCTGAGCATTCTGCCCAAGGAGTGAGTGCCTGGGCTTTTACAGCTTGACGAATAGTTTTAATTTGGCAGAGATTAATTAACGTTCAATTCATTTTCCATGGGGGAGCACACAGTCAGCAGGATCATGGATCCTTCAGAACGCAAGGATTATACACGCAGACTAATCGGTGATATAAAGGCGCTTGAGTATATGCTTGAGCACGATATGTTCGAAAAGGACATTCAGCGCATTGGAGCAGAACAGGAGTTGGTGCTGGTAAACCGTGACTGGCGGCCTGCCATGAACAACATGGAACTGCTCGAATCGATCAACGACCCTCACTATACCACGGAGATCGGTCGGTTCAATATCGAGATCAACCTCGATCCGATCGAATACAAGGGCAAGTGCTTTTCAAAACTGGAAAAGGATCTTCGAGAGTTGTTGAGCAAAGGAATTCGCTCGGCGAACAAAGCGGATACCCGCATCATGTTGACGGGTATACTTCCCACACTTACGAAGGATGTACTCCATTTTGAGTACATGAGTCCGAATGTCCGCTATGAAGCGCTCAATTCGGCCATGCATGACCAAAAGGGTGGTGATTTCGAGCTTAACATCGACGGTATCGATGAATTGATCACCAAACATCCGAACATCCTCTTTGAAGCGTGCAATACGAGTTTCCAAATACATCTCCAGATCAGACCTGAGGACTTTGAGTCGCAATACAACTGGTCACAGCTTATAAGCGGCCCGGTGCTCAGCGTGGCAGTTAATTCACCTCTCTTGCTAGGTAAGAGACTTTGGCAAGAAACGCGCATAGCATTGTTTCAGCAAAGTGTGGACACGAGAAGCACTGGAAAACTGCAAAGAAGTCAGGAGCCACGTGTAACCTTTGGGAAAAGTTGGTTGAATGGCACAGTCGCTGAACTCTTTAAAGACAACATCTCTCGATACAACTTCTTATTCTCCTCAGCGCATTACGAGGATTCCATGCAGGCTATTGAAGAGGGCAGGATCCCGAAGTTAGGAGCATTGAATCTGCACAACGGAACCGTTTATAAGTGGAATCGCCCGTGTTATGGGGTGGGGAATGGTAAACCACATTTGCGTATTGAGAACCGATACATCCCAAGTGGCCCCACCGTGATCGATGAAATAGCCAATTCAGTATTCTGGCTTGGTCTCATGAAAGGAATGCCTGCAAAATATTCTCAACTGCAAGATCAAATGCAATTTGAGGATGTGCGCTATAATTTCTACAATGCAGCAAGGCGTGGTCTGGCAAGTCAGTTCAATTGGTTTGGTAAGACCGTACCTGCAAAGCGACTTCTTGAAAAAGAACTGCTTCCTTTAGCCTATGAAGGCTTGACATCAATGAACATAGCCGGGCCCGATATTCAGCGGTATATGGATGTGATCCATAACCGAATTCGCAAGAAACAAACCGGATCCACTTGGTTGGTCAAGAATTTCTCCGAACTATTGAAGGATAGCACGGCGGCAGAGGCCAGTGTCAATATCACGAAAAAACTCTATGAGAATCAAGAGACAGGCGAACCGGTGCACACCTGGAAGCACGTGAAACCGCATCAGATAAATGCTCATAAGGAGTTCCGTACCGTGAATGCGATCATGGAAACGGATTTGTTTACTGTCAACGAAGATGACTTACTGGATCTCGTGGTTCACGTGATGGACTGGCAGCAGATCAGACATGTTCCTGTAGAGAATTCGGATCATAAACTGGTCGGGCTGATCAATACTAAGTGCATTATTCGCTATTTGGGGCAGAAGAACAGGGGAGATGAAGCTATAGCCAAGGATATCATGCTTACCGAGTTCCCGACCATTTCATCAACAGCTACAACGAACGAAGCTATTCAAAAAATGGCGGAGTCAAGAGCTGATGCTCTCCCGGTGGTAAGTGATAATAATGAGCTTCTCGGAATCATCACCGAAAGCGATATCGTGCAGGTCGCGAATATGACCGGACGCTTCACTGACGGCTAGAAACGGGGTTGTGCACACATCTGTGCGCAATTTAACCCACTCATTCATAAGGCTTTAATAATGCCAATTCAATTGAATTGTAGCAGTATTGATTATTATTCGCTATCTTTAAGAAACAATTAAACGATTACGCCTATGCACAACACCATTACTAAAACTGACGAGATCAGTATTCTGTAAAACCCTGATTGCAGTAAGGCAAAGAAGGTCTATGCGTATGCTCGCTCGATCGCCAACAAGGTGTCGTTCATGGAATTTTCCAGTTCACGCAAGACGGCAACCCAATGGAAACAGATCCTGATCAGTTTGGGATTGAATCCAAAGGATATCCTGGATAAGTCTAAGCCTTACCATCAGAAAAATTTAAGAGGAAGAGAGTTCGAAGACCGCGATTGGCTTAATGTGGTCATGAATAACCCGAACCTGATCCGAAGCCCTATTGCGCTGAGAGCGGGAAAGGCAATGCTGTTGGATAACCCTACGGACATCTATTATCTCTAGATTCCGTTTTAACCAACTGAATATCTGATTTTTATCAAGCACATCGCTAGCTCGATGTGAAGGTATATTTTTGTGCCTTCTTATGCAGAGGCCGGCAGATTCCATCCAAATTCAATTCAACGAGCAGAGCGTCGAGGTAGGACGCATTCTCGGTGATATATGCTCGGAGACAGCCGGGAATACGGTTTTTCTCATTGGAGGTATGCACGGGAATGAGCCTTTGGGAATCCTTGCGATCAACAAAGTTCTGGATCAGATCCGAAAAGAGGGGATGAAAACCAGAGGACGCATCTTAGCAGTGGTAGGGAACTTAGAAGCAACTCGTATCACACAGAGGTACTTGTACAAAGACCTGAACCGTGTCTGGACACGTGAGAATATCGATGCACTGCACTACGGCAAACTCGACCTGCGTCATACAGAGTATCGAGAGATGAAACTCCTTTACGACAATCTACAGGAACTCATTTCTTCCGCACAGGGCGATCTATTTGTTACCGATCTGCATACAACCTCCGGCGCAACTATACCGTTCGTGGTGACCAACAAGCTCGAAAAGTGTAAGGAATTCTGTCTCAAATTTCCGATGCCCTCCATCAGTGGGCTTACGGGGTTCTTGGATGGAACATTTTTGTCTTATGTGAATGAGCTGGGGCATGTTGGGTTGGCTTATGAGGCAGGCCAGCACAGCAGCGAATTGTCATACACCCGATTTGAAAGCTTCATTTGGCTCACTTTATATCATGCAGGTGTGTTGGTAGATGCAGACGAGGATTTTGTGCGCTTCCATGAACACGCATTGGTGGAGGAATTGACCACGCGAACTAATGCATTCAAGATCGTAAGCCGTTACAAGATCGAAGATGGAGAAGAGTTCGTGATGGAACCGGGGTACGTCAACTTTCAACGAATTCATCAAGGTGAGATCCTGGCTACAAATAAATATGGACCGATCCTTTCACCCTACGATGGATTCATCTTTATGCCTTTGTATCAGAAAATGGGTGAGGATGGATTCTTCATTATCAAACCGGACTAAAAAGTCTGGTCAGACGCGTTTTTTGAGGAGTCTGGAGAGATAAAGTATGATAATCAGGGTGACCATTCCGACCTATAACGGTTCTCACTGCTATTTGTTGTCAGCCCAGTATGCTTTTTGCGTTGTAATTTTTCCTTCTCATGCTTTTCGATCATCGGGAGTAACACTTTACGCAGCATCCGCTTGAATTTGAGCTTCATTCGAAACTTGAATCCTGATGCAGTGCGTAGTTCTTTAGAGTGTGATGGATTCGATTCGACCTGACTAGTATCTGAGATAGGAGTAGAGTCATTTTTAATGCCCTCGATATGAGCTTTACGGAACTCTTCAAAGTCATCCATTTCAACAAGTCCCATCAAAGTCTCTATCACAAAATCCTTCAAAGTGAACTCCGCTGCTTTGATGGCACGACTGTATCTGACCAATCTTTGCCTCCATTGGAGCCGGTATTTCAGGGCTTCACGATAGCTTTCTCGAAGAAGCGAAGCTAGAGTCTGAACGAATAAATACTTAATTACTGCTGAATTCATGTCATTTACCTTTAAAGCGATTAACGCAAACAAAGGAAGAGTAAACACTTTAAATACAGGGTTTTAAGTCTGATGTTGATGTCTTTAGCTTAAGTTAAGTATCCTGAACAATAACTTAAATTCTAATTAAGTTTCTTTATTATGCTTAATATGACTTAATTTTGTGAGAGGTGCAAAGACTGAGCTTTCTATACCACCCTATGGAGCACGTATTCAGCCGAATACCTGGAATTACTCGTCAGTGCAGATCGTTTGTCTGTGCATGGGAGAATCAGAAAGGAAAGCTTGAATTCAAGTCGCACTTCAATGGCAACTCCGACCGTGGCTTGATCACAGACACAAGAACCAGAGATAACATTTCGGGATACTTGAACTCCAGTCTACGCAGTCATTGGATACACCCGGACGAAGATCCATTTGATGCAGCTACCCCGGGAGGAGTTCAGCTCGACATTGGCAGAGAAGAGGATAGGAATATCCTCATTCTCACATTCTCCGGCATCAAGGGGTTAATCATCTTACGCTTCGATAAATTCATCAACCAATTCGGTATCACCGGGAAGAACAGGCCGTTGAACAATGAAGATAGGACCATATTGTCCGCTATTCTGACCCAATCTTTCGACACGATCATAGACATTCACCAAGGCGACAGAGAAGTATTCTCGCCTTTGTCGAATATGAAGTCTCACCTGCAGTCTGAAATTCAGGTACTGCAGCGTGACCTGGAGATGAAAGACAGAAACTTGAGTCGTGGACTGGAAGAGTACACCGACCATATCCTCTCCAAATTGGCTGAAGCCAATGGGATCGAGATCAAACTATCCAAACGTGCCTATGAGAAGATCGCTGAGTTTGACGGCAAGTTCACAGAATTGGAGGCTAGTCTGGAAGAAAGTCTGTCTATAGCCATGAACTCCAGCTTGGAATTGGCGAATGAGATCATTCTCGATGAGAGCGATCTGTTCCTGCGTAAGATAAGTCCTGCAGCTACAAGCAGCCCTCAAGAGGATAGTCCGTCTGTAGGTCGCTTGACCAGAACACACCAACTTCTCGACAAATACGAGGAATCTGCCATGCAAGCCCGTAGGAACGGGGAGCCGATCATTGGAAGGGTAGTGGGGGCCTATTGCGAACCTCCTATATCCAATGCCGCTATCACGGATTCGCTCAACAATCACAGCGATCGAATATGGGAGTTGATGATGAAGTATCCTTCGAAATGGCCATTGATACGCAGTGAGTTCCGCTCTGTGATCAATCTGATCAGCAGACAAAAGCAAAAAAGACAAGCGGAGCTGGAAGAGAAGGTTTCTTAGGATTGCTTCGCGATCCTGTGCGCTCCGAATTCCGAACAAAAGCCAACGGCCTTTCGCCGTTGCTTTAATTCATTCATATCCCTTATTTAAATACATTTAAAACGGGATATAAATGACAAAAGCCCAACTGACGCTGGGCTTTTGCTCTTAGTGACCTTGCCAGGATTCAAACCTGGAACCTTCTGATCCGTAGTCAGATGCTCTATTCAGTTGAGCTACAAGGCCGAAACGGGCTGCAAATATAATTGCAAGGTTTGATTCTGTGAACAGATGTTCTTGATTTTTCAAGGGATTGTCGCTGCATTGTATTCTTATTCCCTAATTCATAACCGAGCGCACAACTCTGTGTGAAGCTTTTTACTTTTGCCACTGACCATGAAGCAGTTGCGATTCCTTCTTCTAATTACTCTGATTCTGCAAAGTATACTGACTCAAGCCCAGTATAATCAAGGGGTTTATGGTCGTGTGACTGATAGAGAGACGGGAAAGGTGATCAGTGGAGTCATCGTAAGAGTTGACAAACTTGACCTTGAAGTGGTATCAAACGACCGAGGATACTTCTACATTTCGGCACCGGATGGAGATCATTTGATCGCAGCGGATCATGCGGGATTCGTATCCAGACGAGTCCCGGTAACTGTAGACTCCTCTGTCCGACTCTCCTTACGACTGGAGAAGGACCTTTTATTAGACGGAGTGACTACCACGAACGATCTGATATCGGAAAGTGTGCTGACAGATCCGCTCAGTGGCATTATTGAGGTACCGATCAAGTATATGTCTGAGATGCCAAACCTATTGAGTGTTCAGGATGGGATCAAATCGCTGCACATGTTGCCGGGTGTGGATTTTGCACCGGATGGAGGCACGGATCTTTTTGTGCGCGGTAGCGGAGCCGGCCAGAACCTGCTCATGCTTGATGGAGCACCGGTGTACTCTCTGGTTCATGCATACGGCTATTTCTCTTACCTGGATCCGGCAGCATTGAACAGTATTAGAGTTCAGAAAGGAGTCTCACCCGCTAGTCAGGGTGGAAGAGTAGGCAGTATAGTTGATATGAAAAGTAAGCGGCTTGGTTGGGATGAAGACGTATACGCCCACATGTCGATCAATCCGATCCTGTTCACTGTAAACGCCAGCTTGCCTTTGAGCAAGTCAGGTGCATCACTATCAGCTAACTTTCGACGCACATACATAGACATACTTCTATCTCCATTTCTGGAGGGTGTAAACTTGGCATTTGGCGATATTCATACCTCCTTACATCTTCCGTTGAAGAACGATGACGAGCTGAACATCAGCTACCTATACGGTTCGGACAACTTAAAACTTGGATTTGGAGTATCTGACAGTGCGACGAATGTCGAATATGAATACATCGAGAATTTGAAGAACCATACGGTCACTGCTAATTACTCTCGAATGCTTGATCGCACTACTACACTGAACGCAGGTACGTATTTCAGCAATTACTCACAACTGAGGAGTATAGAGGAATTCAACCTTGACCCACAACCGGGTGAACCACAACGCATCTTGAACTCCTTGGGGATCTCAAGTGGGGAAATAGGTATACACGGGGAAATTGAGAAGATCAGAGACAATGATCATGTAACTAAGCTAGGAATTCAGAATTCCATCCGACTTCTAAATACGGGCTACCTCACTCAAGAAAGATTCACCTCATCGGGTAGGACCTTATCGTCCGAGACGATCGGTTCAACTAAGATCCGGGTGAGTCTGGAGGCAGCGCCCTACATAGAAGATACCTGGCGTGTGAATGACAAGGAAAAGCTCAATGTGGGTTTACGTGTGCCCATCTATACGGCCAAAGGCATATTCGGGGTATATCCGGAGCCAAGAATATCATATAGGCGATTCTTGGATTCTTCGACGACATTAAAGGCTGCCTACGGATGGACTCATCAATTTGTGCACTTGTACAATAACGGAACAAGCACGTTCGATAATGTGATCTGGATACCATCCACCAATGACCTCAAACCGGTGTCTATGCATCAAGTGTCGGGTGGAATGGTGAAGAATCTGGGAGAAACCGTGCAATGGCTCAATGATGCATACTTCAAGACTTCACCGAATCAATTGCTCTACATCATCGGCGACCCCGACAACTTCTTTGAATTTGAGGACAATTTCTCAGTAGGCAGGGGAACAACTGTAGGGTTTGAGAGCATGATCAAGAAATACCACGGCATCTTTACCGGTTGGTTGGGCTACACTCTGAGCAACGCCACTTTGATGTACGAAGAGATCAATGGTGGTGAGCCTTTCCCGAACTCCACAGATCGCAGACATCAGATCAAATGTGGCTTCATGATCTCTGTCCCGCAGCTCATCATCTCATCCAATTTCGTATTTGGAACAGGAAGTCCGTTCAGTATTCCGGTAGCGAAATACCGAGACATTGAAGGTCGGACCGTTTTGTCTTTCGATAAGATCAACAACTATCGTGGCATTTCATACAACCGAGTCGATGTTCGAGTCCAATATACATGGGGAGTTACAGAGGAGAATCACAGTCTTGAATTCTGCTTGTACAACCTGGCCGGAAGGATCAATCCATATGACATCATCGCTCAGAGAAATGATGACTTACCGGGAAGCACCTATGAAGCATTTAATGTGTTCGGTTTCAAATTAGTACCAAGTCTGGCTTATAAACTATCGCTATGAGAAGGAAACATACATACCAATATCTGCGTTTGAGTGTCGCTTTGGCTGCATTTTCTGTGCTTTCTGCCTGCGAAGAGCTATCTCCGGTACCCGACTCCGAATTGCCGGAATTCGTGGACCAGCTGGTGCTTAACGCCAGTTTTGACGATGGGAACCCGATCAGTCTGGAGATCAGCTATACGGCCTGGGCTTACGATTCACTATTCCCTGGCGTAGTTGATGATGCCGAGATCGATCTGAGTGTAGACGGAGCATCTGTATCGGTGACCTATAATCCAGCAACTCGCAGATATGAAAGCTCAAGAGTCCCGAAACCCGGAGAGCTGTATTCAATACTCGCTTCGAAGGGCTCATATTCCAGGATCAGTAGCACATTGAATATTCCGGATAATCTTGAAAACGTGCGATCAGGATACATTCCTGACGGTGGAATTGACCCACAGGGAAATCCGGGAGACCTAATGTTCATTGAATTTGACGACCCGGGAGGGAAGGACTTCTACGAATTGCACTTCTACTATTTCAGTGAATTGGCGGAGATCTTTGTGCCGTTCGATTTTGAGCTTACCGATGAGACCCTGCTGAGTCCAAACACTCTAAAACTCAACAGCGGAGGCTTCCTCTTCAGCGACGAGTTGTTCAACGGCACCAGAAAGCGCTTTACGGCTGCAATAACATCCTCATTGACCCGTGGCAATAGCGACATCAAGTACTTGATCGAGCTGCGCAAGGTGAATCAGGACTATTGGAAGTACTGGCGGACCCTTCAACAATACCGCGACCAGGAGGATCAGATCGCAAGCGGACCATTTGGTAATGCAGTGATCATTCACTCCAATGTTTCCGGTGGTTTGGGCATATTCATGGGCTCAAACCTACAAAGCGATACTATTCGCTGATCAAGGTCTTGAGAATCGCGGATCGCTAAAGAATGCCGTGTCGCGCAGTGACCGTATGAAAACCTTCAGATCTTCTTTGTCCTGTTCAGACCAAGCTCTTGGGATGGGTTTCCCATTGGGATCCAGATGTTTCTGAAGATTCGGATCCAACGTCGGACTGCTATGGAATCCAGTATCGTAGAAGTCCAATACTTCATCCAGGCTTGAAAAGCGGCCATCGTGCATGAAAGGGGCGGTATACTCAAGATTGATAAGTGAAGGCACCTTGAATTTGCCCATATCATTCGGGTCTGCGGTATGTGCAAACAGCCCGGGATCAAGAGTTGGATCTTCGCTGAGACCATTATTGATGAACTCAAAGTTGGTATTGAATGCATTCACCACGTGACAATGAAAGCAATCCCCCTTGGTCTCATCGAGAAACACCATGAAACCACGATTCTCCTGAGGGGTTCTTGATTGCTGACCAACCGAACCGGGTGCGATCTTCAATGTTGTGGCAAATATGGTACGCAGGAATTGCGCCATAGCCTTTGACATGGTCTCAGAAGTTATCGTGCTATCGCAAAACGCTCGATAGAACATTCCGGGATATTTATCCGACTCCTGCAGTTCGCGTATCGCATTGAATACGTTCTCGTGCATCTCAAACTCAGCCTCAATAGGCACTGTACTCAATTCTTCCAAACTTCGAGAATTGCCGTCCCAGAAATATCTCCTGGCGTAAGCCAAGTTGAATAAAGGCATGCTGTTTCGGAATCCTTCTTGTCCGTCTATTCCCACGCTGAACTTGACGTCCTTATCAATGAAAGAGGCATTTTGCTGATGGCAGGAAGCGCAACTTTGCGTGTTATCACCGCTCAAGATCGGGTCGTAGAACAAGTGGCGACCCAATTCAATTCCTTCTTCCGTCAATGGATTGTCCGGAGTAGCAGGAAATGGAGGATAGAAATCGGGAAGTACAAGCTCAACAGGAGTGCCGCATGGAACGGAATTGTCCGATTCAATGATGGGAGGATCATTTTTACATGAATCCATGACCAGCATCAGAATAAGCACCCAGACTGACGATCTCAGACCGTTCAACAAATAATTAATAGCACTGGTAAATCGCATCATTTTCAAGAACTTGTCAAAGACGAACTTGTTCATTCGAAATAACGATTAATTGGGGCAAAATACTGTAACATTGCACACTTTCTCAAGTAGCCCATGCGCCGTAGACTCAGCTTTCTGTTATTTTTCATGATCCTCCTTCCGGTTCTGTCTTTTGGCCAGACCGGCGAGATCCGTGGTTTTGTCTACGACAAGCAGAGTGGTGAGGCCATGCCTTATGCGACCGTTATCCTGACCAAAAGCAAGCAAGGAACCTTATCCGACGACAACGGTTTTTACAACTTCACGGAGTTGAGAGCAGGTACTTATTCGGTGCAATGTATCATGGTGGGGTATGATACGGCATATGCCAACGTCAAGCTCAATAAAGGAAGCATTGCGAGTCAGAATCTGTACATCACTTCACAAAGCTCTGTGCTTGATCAGGCCGTGGTTACAGCTAAGAAGCAAAAGCGCAAGACAGAAACAACGATCGGGGAGATCAATATCAGTGCTCGGGAATTGACACAGATCCCGACCGTGGGTGGTGCACCGGACCTGATTCAGTACCTGCAGGTGCTGCCGGGTGTGGTTTTCAGCGGGGACCAAGGTGGACAGCTCTATATCCGAGGTGGCTCACCGGTAATGAACAAGGTTCTGCTCGACGGCATGACAATCTACAACCCTTTCCACAGTATTGGGTTATTCAGCGTATTCGACGCGGATGTGATCAAGACTGTCGACGTCTATTCAGCCGGCTTCAGCGCTGAATACGGTGGACGCATCAGTGCCATTCTGGATGTGAAGACAAGAGATGGTAATCCCAACGGCTTGAGAGGAAAGCTCAATGTGAATCCATTCACGAGCAAAGTGATGCTTGAAGGTCCTTTTAACAAGGATCGAAAAAGACCAGGAAGCAGCACCTATGTGCTGAGCTATAAGAATTCGTACCTCGACCAGACCAGTAAGGTCTTTTACGATTATGTAGGAGAGGGGCAGCTGCCATATTCCTTCAGTGACCTATACGGAAAGATGGCTTTTAAAGCTTCCAATGGTAGTTATTTCAAGTTATTCGGATTTGATTACAAAGACCGTGTAGACTTTGATAACACTGCGCGTTATGCATGGGACAGCAAAGGGATGGGATCGAAGTTTTTGTTGGTTCCTGACGGCTCAAAAACGTTAATAGACGGGTCATTTGCATTTAGCGATTACGGAATTGAGCAACAGGATGGCGATCAGCAACCACGATTCTCGTCCATTAACGGATTCAATCTTGGATTGAACTTCGGTTATTTCAAAAAGAATAATGAACTGAAATATGGTCTGGAACTCAATGGCTTTACCACGGACTTCCAGATCACCAATGCGAACAACAGAAGGATCAGTCAGAAAGAGAACACGACTGAACTTACAGGATATATCAACTATCTGAAGATCATCAAGGACAAGCTCATACTCGAACCGGGCTTCCGCATCCAGTATTATGCCTCATTGGCTAATACGAGTTACGAGCCAAGGCTGCGTGTTAAATACATTATTAATAGCCGATTCAGAGCAAAAGCCGCTGCCGGATTGTACTCACAGAACCTGCTGAGTGCAGTTTCTGACAGGGATGTTGTTAATCTGTTCTACGGTTTCCTCTCCGGTCCGGATGATCTACCAAATATGTTGGACAACAATCCGATCACACATCGTATGCAAACGGCCGGTCACCTGGTAGGAGGTATTGAGTTCGATATCAACAAGCACAGTGAGATCAATGCAGAAGCCTATCTGAAAGACTTTACGCAGGTGTCTAACATCAACCGTGACAAGATATACGACGACAATACGGAGAATGCCAGCAAACCTGAGCAGCTCCGCAAGGACTTCATCGTTGAAACGGGACAGGCGTACGGTTATGATGTGAATTATAAGTACCAAAGCAAGGATCTTTACATCTGGCTGGTATACTCTTTCAATTACGTGAGTAGATTCGATGGTGTGCGGACCTATCAGCCGCATTTCGACAGGAGACATAACTTCAACTTTATTGCTTCACATCAATTTGGAAAGGAGAAAAGCTGGGAGGCGAACGCTCGTTGGAATTATGGAAGTGGCTTCCCATTCACTCTGACACAAGGATTCTACGAGAATATAGGCTTCAACGGTGGTGCATCTACGGATTATAATACAGCTAACGGTGATTTTGCGATCATGTTCGGCGATCTCAATACAGGAAGACTACCTCAGTATCATCGATTAGACCTGAGTTTGAAGAAAACATTCGTGTACAAGCGCGTGAATAACGAGATCCAGAAGGCTCTCGAGATCGTTGCCAGCTGCACGAACGTGTACAACAGAGCTAATATCTTTTACTTCGATCGTGTCTCTTACAAGCGGGTGAATCAGCTCCCGATCATGCCAAGTTTGGCGCTCAGTTATAAATTCTAAGCTGACGGTATTTTCTTTGCAGCCGAATAGGGAACGAGGCTTATGAAGAGAATTTCAATACTTATCGCGGTATTCGTAGCAGTTGTTTCAGGTGCTCTTGCAGCAAATGTGAACAATAACCCCCACGACGTCATATACAATCATCTTTTCTATTTGCAGGAGGATAGCTATGATCCTGCTGAAGCTGCAAGATCATTTGATCTGGAAGCCGGTGAAGTGGCCAATCGCAAAGCGGTTCGACTAAAGCAGATCCTGGATGGGAAAGGAATGTTCGTTGATCTGGAGAGCATACCGAAGACCTACGACCATTTTGATTCAACTCATGAAGCGCACGTTTACTACATCGATCCCCTTGAGCCGGCAATTTATCTGGAAAAGAAAGGCGATCAGTGGTATTATTCTACAGAGACGGTAGAAGCTATTCCGGTATTATTCAAAAAGACCTTCCCTTTTGGTTCACAATGGAGCACTTATTTCCATGCCCCATTCTGGAGTAAACAGGTTTTGGGCCTAAAGCTGATGCATTGGACAGAACTTCTGATCGCACTATTGCTCGCAGTCTTACTGGTGTTTGTATTGCAGCGCTTGCTTAAACCGGTATTTAGTCGCCTTACACGATTGAACCTTGGTATCCTGGCAGATGCCGATAGTATACTGATGAAGCTCTCTAGAGTTGTGGCACTTTTTGTAGCAGCGAAGCTGGTTCAATTCATAGTGCCTTCATTCATGCTTCCTGCACAATTGAATAGTGTCCTGATCAAGGGATTGAATATCCTGTCAGTCTTCTTCCTCATATTCATCGTACTGCAGCTGCTTGAGCTCTTCTTTAGTTATTTGAAAAGGAGGGCAGAGGCGACTGAAGGAACCATGGACGACCAATTGGTCCCGATCCTACGTCGAATCGGACAGATCATCGTATGGATGCTAGGGCTTTTGCTCGTTCTGCGAATATTAAAAGTAGATATCACAGCATTGGTTGCCGGTATATCTATCGGAGGCCTGGCCATTGCTCTGGCGGCACAAGACACGGTAAAGAACTTCTTTGGTTCGGTCATGATATTCATCGATCGTCCCTTCCAAATCGGCGACTGGATACATTTCAATGATGTGGACGGGATCGTGGAAGAGGTTGGAATCCGAGCCACCCGCATCAGAACCTTCGCCAATTCGATCACCTATGTACCAAATGGTATGCTGGCCAATCAAGTGGTAGATAACATGGGATTGCGCACCTACAGACGCTATAAGGCTGATATAGGCGTGACCTACGATACGCCACCGGATACGATTGACGCATTCGTGGACGGCATCAAAGAGATCATCAAGATGCATCCAACCGCCAGAAAGGACTATTTCGAGGTTCATTTAAACAGTTTTGGAGCGTATTCTTTGAATATCCTCGTCTACATGTTCTTCGAAGCTCCCGACTGGACAGCGGAACTAAGCGGCAGACATGATGTAATGCAGGCGATCATCCGACTTGCAGATAGTATGGGAGTTCGCTTCGCATTCCCAACGCAGTCATTGCAGATTGAGGAGTTCCCTGGAAAGATGTCAGGTATTCCTTCTCACAAGAAGGGAGGAGACATGATCACGTCGCGTGATAAGACTTTAGAGGATATTCGAAAGCGTTTTGAATCCATCCACGAAGAGGATGCCGGAAAATACAAACCGATAGGAGGTTCCTGATCTAATCAAGCGGTCCTAAAGGGTCATCAAAATGCCCGCCTTCCGCGTCGTCGCTGGATTGCTTTTCCAGTTCGATCAGGTCTTCGAGTTTGGCTATATCGGCATGACCTTTTTCTTCAGCTTTTAAAGTGTTGAGCGTTCTCAAGGTTTTCACAGCCATAGAACGGCCTTTGAGATCCGTGGCATTGCGAAATGTCGAGGTTGTGATCACGTTCTGATGATCGTCCACCATGATAAAGAACTCCTTGAAGTCCCAGTGGATATAATAGATCTGCTCGTCGTTCTTGAATATGGGCACTGTATTCGACCTGTGTTTGGGAAAATTAACTAAAAAACTCCTTCCGAGAGCATCTTATTGTGAACATGCTGAACACCGCATTTGGAAACGTACATAACCCGAAAATTTATTTGCTCTGAAATAGAGAAGGCATATTTTTGCACCTCGCGAACGGAGAGGTGGCAGAGTGGTCGAATGCGGCGGTCTTGAAAACCGTTGAGGGTCAAACCTCCGGGGGTTCGAATCCCTCCCTCTCCGCGGAATAGAAAGCATCCCGAAAGGGGTGCTTTTTTTTATTTAAGGTCAACGGATGAGAACCCTCGGGTTCGAACCGACGACCGAAGGGAGGAGCTCACGAGACTCGCGACAGCGAGACGAGTAATCCCTCCCTCTCCGCATACCTAGGGTACCAAAATGCTCAAAACCAACGTTTTGGGCATTTTTTTTGCCTAAACGGGTGTAACAAAATGCACCAAAATGTACCCACATTGGGTTGCTTAGCGGGTTGCTTTTTTGCAACTCCAAAAAAAGCAACCCAGCAATGTTACAAAATGGTACTGATGGTCAGTTAGTTACGAGTAGGTTTTTTCGTCTAAGTTTACCACCTTTGAAATGGAAATGGAGGGCTTAATTAACGTTAAGTCAGATGTACAACGAGAGATCAAGTTACTCGCTGGTGTTTTTGATCAGCAGAACAAAACCGAAGGTAAATGGAGAATGTCCTATTTACCTGAAAATCAACATCAACGGGGACAAAACTAGGTTCCCAGTGAAGCGACACCTTCTACCCGAGAAGTGGGATTCTAAACGCACACGGATGAAAGGACGCTCTAAAGAGGCCGAGGTATTCAACAAGTACCTTGACGCTATCAAATTAAGAGCCAATAAGTTATACAACGAACTATTGGCAAATAATGCGGAGGTAACATCCCAAATGCTAAAAGATGCCATTTTGGGAACCAATGAAGCCCGGCCTAAAACCATCATCAGCGTGTTTGATGATTATGTGGAGCGACTACACTCTCTATTGGGTAAGGAGACCACGTATGCCAATTTCCAGAAGTACAGAACAACTCGGAATCACCTCCAGGCCTATTTGCAAAAAGCCTACCGGGTGAGTGATGTAAGTATTAAGCGAATTGACCACAGTATGATTGAAGGTTTTGAACACTTTTTGAAAACGGAAAAAGGATGCAGCCACAATACCGCAATCAAGTTTCTTCAAAACTTCAAGAAGATCACCAAAGACTGTATCAAACGAGGTTGGCTTACAAAGGACCCGTTCATTAACAAAGGACTTTCCTTAAGGGAAGTAAGCCGTCCGTTATTGAACGAAGAGGAGCTCAATCGCATCCTTGCCTTGGAATTGCAAATAGAGCGCTTAGAACGCGTCAGAGACTATTTTCTATTCGCTTGCTTCACCGGCTTGTCTTATGCTGATGTCAAGAAGTTTAAACGCAAGGAAATTGAAATCACCGATTCCGGTAAGTGGATCAAAACCCGCCGAAAGAAGACCGGTGGAATCGTTTACGTTCCGATCCTAGATGTAGCCTGGCAAATCATTCAGAAGTACAATCCCTATTTCGATCAACTCATGCCTGAAGTTCCTGTGCTCCCTATCATGAGCAACCAGAAGATGAATGGTTACCTGAAAGAAATTGCGGACTTAGCCAAAATCACCAAGCAGTTGAGTTACCACATTGCAAGGCACACGTTTGCCTCAACAGTGACCATGCTCAATGGCGTACCCATCGAAACGGTAAGTAAGATGCTTGGGCATAAAAACATCACTTCCACCCAGCACTACGCGAGAATTGTAGATACCAAGGTTAACAAGGACATGAAGGTCTTGGCTGACCAGTTGGATGGAAAGATGGTCGTGAACTGTGTAAACCGTCAAAGTAAAGTGGAATAAACCAGGATAAAGTTAAGAGATAGATTTGATTAAATTTAGAATGTTCAATCAAAAGTCTATCTACCATGACTCAGAAGAAAACAACCTTTAGCAAGGCCATTCGCACGTTTGCGAAGAACCGCAACCAAAGCTCCTCTCGCGGGTCGCGCGGCGAGCTCGAAAAACGCTTGCACATACTGCCCAAAGAGATCCAGGAAGGATTGGCACGCATTTCAACTTCGTTTTACGGGGGAAGTTAAAATTGGTTTAATTGTGTGGGCTGCCATCGTTATTATTATCTCCTATTTCAACTTTGGATTTTCCAAGAATACATTCGCAAACAAATTCAAACCGGTTCACGGTGAAGAAGTGGTTGAGGGTATTTATAAATTTGATTTTCCCTTCTTGGCAGACAAGAGAACTTTGGAGTACACCATTCGTTCGTTCGAAAATAAACACCCTGAATTGGAGATAAACTATTTATATACAGGGCCAAACGAATTGAATACAAAAAAGAAGACGCATATGTTACTGTATGTATTCACTGAAGAGAAGCCTACGGAAGCAAATTGATTTTTCTCCGGAAAGTTATTTCCCTAATTGAACCTGTCAAGGCCTATCCGCATAGGCAAACCCGTTAGTATTTTGACAGAGTTAGGCTTAATATTTAATTCCGTTCAAAAGATTTAAAGAAAAATCACTCGCCATTACTAACGAGTGCTTTTCATCTATGTTTGATAGGCTTTTTTGGTGTTTATCTCATTCAAAGAGATATTTAGCCAAAATTATTTTAGCTTGCTTGATTGTGACATTTTTACAATTACATATAGAGGAAGAATACCCAATATGCCATGCATTATCATCGGATAAATGCGCATAGATTCTGAAATGCCTTCAGGCATATTAGGATCAAACTTCACTAAGAAAATAGCCACGATATTTACAGCACTTAACGAGAGAAGTGTTTTAAGCATAAAAGATTTTACTAAAGGTTTTGCCTCTTCGTTCATCTCGTAGTCTCCAATATTTTTTTTGGCAGGAAACGAGAGTATACCCATCATTAAAAAGAGAGCAATGCTAGTAAGTGATAGCATTTTGTCATCATTGAATGTCGGTATGAATGAAGATAATGCGAGCAAAGAGAATAAAAAGTATCCCAATAAGAAATATAAGCGTTTTAGCATTACCGCACCATAAATACTTATGGCAGAGATTGCAATTGCGATAATTAAAAGTTCCATAGTTTTATTTTTAAGTGCTTCGTTTATTGTTTAATTAGTTTGTGTGTACTAAATCGCTCTCCGTTGTATAGCGTAATTGTGTAAAATCCGTTTTCAAATGATGAAATATTAAAATGATCTGTTTCGGTGAATTTTGAAACTAAAGCACCCTTACTATCGTAGATCAAAACAAGATCTGTTTTACCACTTAAATTCACAATATTATTGGCTGGATTAGGATAGATTAAAACTCCTGATGTAGATGTTTTTATCGTATTCATGGAGTTTTTGGACAAAAACAGAGTCCGTTTAAATTCCAACTTTTTTGTTCCTGTTGGGCTTGTGCTTATCACGTAGTAATTTTCCATGATAGGTAGTGGATAATCTCCAAGCCAAAACTGTTCAAAATATTCTTCTAATGTTAAGGTCAAACCTAATTTTGAATGTGGCCCCTGAATAGTGGTTCTTTTACCTTTTGCAAGTAACACATCTGAATACTTTTCACCATCAGGAAGTGTTAATGTTCCGAAATTCACACCCTCTATCTCAATTTTGTCCTGCCAAGGTTCTTGAGTTTTAGTTGATCTAAAGTAGTGAGTTGTTTTGATTTCCTTTGTTTGTTTGAAAGTATTATCGAATGGATACGAAAATATCTGAAGCCCTGTATCGTAACTCACTTCTATATTATCGGTCACTCTCCCCATTGAATACCATCCATCTTTTCCGTAGTTCCAGAAAAACTCCCCATTTTCACTTTTCAGTACATGTGTTGCGTT